>NZ_JAKLTP010000014.1:0-119122 GCF_022012365.1 Acinetobacter sp. SM34
ACGTGTTGCGGTGATTGGTGGCGGTAACTCGGGTGTGGAAGCCGCGATTGACCTGGCCGGGATTGTCGAGCATGTAACTTTGGTGGAGTTTGATACCAAACTGCGTGCCGATCAGGTCTTGCAGGACAAGCTCAACAGCTTGCTGAATACCACCGTGATCAAGAATGCGCTGTCGACTGAAGTGGTGGGTGACGGTTCACAGGTGACGGCACTGAAATACAAGGACCGTGCCACTGATGAAGAGCATACAGTTGAACTGGCGGGAATTTTTGTACAGATCGGCTTGTTGCCAAACACTGACTTCCTGAAAGATACAGCAGTTGAACTGACCAATCGTGGCGAGATCGTGATTAACGAGCGCAACGAAACCAACGTCAAGGGTGTGTTTGCTGCCGGTGACTGTACTACCGTGCCGTACAAGCAGATCATTATTGCCACCGGTGAAGGTGCCAAGGCATCGCTATCTGCCTTTGATTACATTATCCGTTCGGGACAGTAACTAAAAAAGCCAAAGTGGCTATGTACATTGACATAGACACTTTGGCTTTAGTTCCCCAAGTTTTTGTTTTACCCTGTTTATAGGAACTCAGCACGCTAACTCTGGGTTCCTTTTTTTATTATGACCATTTCCATGGTTATTCTGTTCTTCTGCATTTTTTGTTTTGCTTTTTTATTGTTCTTTCCCCAAGCTTTTTAAATTTAATTAAGCAAGTTATATGCCATTTTCAAATATTTTTAAGATTTTAATAAATTCAAGCTCTTAAACTTCTGCATCAATTGTTCTTGCGTTTCCACATGTTCAGGATGCGGAATAATGCACTCAATTGGACACACGGCTATACAGGTTTGGTGCTCATAAAAGCCGACACATTCTGTACAGCGCTTCACATCAATTTCATACACTTTATCGCCCTCATAAATGGCCTCATTTGGACATTCAGGCAAACACATATCGCAGTTGATACATTTATCGGTAATCAGTAAAGCCATCCTGATCTCTCAAACTAGATGGCTTGATAAGCCAAAGAAGATGCTGAAATATCTGCCGTTGAATTCGGCAAGTTGCGAATCAGCAGGGCATAGTTCATGTCAACATCTGCAGGGACAGGAATATCCACGACATAGCCTGAACCTTTGGCGTCTTCAATTAGATTACCTTTTTTATCTTTCATTTCTGTTAAAGTAAAAGTGATATTGCCTGAAGTGGTCATCAGCTCAAGCGAGTCACCCACCACAAAACGGTTTTTTACCTCAATCTTGATATAGTCACCGTTACGCTCTAATACTTCACCGACAAATTGCTGATGGTCAAAACGTGATGAACCTGTTTCATAGTTTTGATATTCAGTATGTACATGACGACGCAGGAAACCTTCCGTATAACCACGATTCGCCAAGCCTTCCAGCTGAGTCATCAGGGATGGATCAAACGGTTTGCCCTCTAGCGCATCATCAATCGCTTTACGGTAAATCTGGGCAGTACGCGCGCAGTAGAAATACGATTTAGTACGACCTTCAATTTTTAGGGAATGAATGCCCATTTTCGCTAAACGGTCGACATGCTGTACCGCTCGCAAGTCTTTGGAATTCATGAAGTAGGTGCCATGTTCGTCTTCTTCGGCTGCAAACATGTCTTCTTCATTGCGTTGTAATAAAACCGGCTCGCCAAATTGGTGTTGTTCTAGGGCATGTTGCTCATCGGCATCTTGGTTTTTGCAGCATGCTGATGATTCTTCAATTTGTTGAACTGGAATCACATCTCCAGTTTCATCTTCAGCTGCTTCGTGAATTTTATAATCCCAACGACAGGCGTTGGTGCATGCGCCTTGATTGGCATCACGTTTATTCATATAACCAGAAAGCAGGCAACGACCGGAATAAGCCATACATAATGCACCATGCACGAAAACTTCAATTTCCATGTCAGGAACATTATTTTTAATTTCTTCAATTTCTTCGATTGAAAGTTCACGTGACAGAATGACGCGAGTCAGACCCATATTTTTCCAGAATTTGACCGTTGCCCAGTTCACGGCATTGGCTTGTACAGACAGATGTACAGGCATGTCCGGAAAATGTTCACGCACCATCATAATCAGGCCAGGGTCAGACATAATCAGTGCATCTGGATTCATGGCAACCACGGGTTCCAGGTCACGAATGAAGTTTTTTAACTTGGAGTTATGCGGTTGAATATTCACCACCACATAGAATTTTTTGCCTAAAGCATGAGCCTCTTCAATGCCAATTGCCAGATTGTCATGATCAAAAGCATTGTTACGCACACGTAAACTATAACGTGGCTGACCTGCATATACCGCATCTGCACCATAGGCAAAGGCATAGCGCATGTTTTTTAAAGAGCCGGCAGGAGAGAGAAGTTCAGTAACGTGAGTAATGCTCATGAAAAAATAAAGGCATATAAAAGATATGGCTTAATTGTATGGATTTAAAAATTAGATTCAACCCAGTAAATTAGTTGGATATTTCCTTATTTTCGGCTTCGAGTTGTTTTAAAATCTGGCAACTGTCAATGGTTTTGGTGCTACTGCAAGAAGCACGTAGCTGGATGAGCTGTTGTTGGAATTTTTGTAATTCTATAATTTTATCAGTGACTTGTTCAATGTGTTGTTCAATCAGTTGATTCACGGCATGGCAGCTTTGCGAGGGCTGCTGTTCTAGTTCAAGCAATGCTTCAATCTCGCTGAGTGAAATATCGAGAGTTCGACAGCGTTTAATAAACATCAGTCGTTTGAATGTATTTTCATCATAATAGCGATAATTATTGTTGCCACGAAAGCTGGGTTGGAGCAGCTTCTTTTTCTCATAAAAACGGATCGTGTCCGTGCTGAGCTGAGTCTTATTGGCTAATTCTTTAATTAAATAATATTTAGGCGTATTCATACTTGACCTTGGAGTTACTCCATAGTTTTGAATAACAATAATACAAACAAGGTTTTAAATAAAGTCATAGAGGTAGTGAAAAATGGCATGTACTTGCAGTCATGAACCTGCACCGCAAAAGCCACATAGTAAATTTCGGACTGCTTTGTGGATTGCGCTCATTATTAATATTGTGATGTTTATTGTGGAATTGATTGGGGGAGCATATGCCCATTCCTCTGCACTTTGGGCAGATGCACTCGATTTCTTTGGTGATGCGGTGAATTATGGCATCTCACTTGCCATATTGGGCGCAAGCCTATACTGGCGTGCTACAGTGGCATTGTTAAAAGGCGTGACCATGGCACTGTTTGGTTTTGTGGTCATTGCAAAAGCACTCTATGCCTATGTACAAGGCATTCCGCCCGAAGCCATGACCATGGGGGCAATTGGTCTGCTTGCTTTAATTGCCAATGTCACTGCGGCAGTGGTTTTATATGCCTTCCGTGATGGTGACTCAAATATGCAGTCGGTCTGGCTGTGTAGCCGTAATGATGCGATTGGCAATGTCGCGGTGGTTTTAGCTGCGGTGGGTGTCTTTGGTACAGGGAGCATGTGGCCGGATATTGGGGTGGCAGTGATTATGGCGAGTTTAGGTTTAAGCGGTGGCTATCAGGTGATGAAGAAAGCATTGCAAGAGCGAGTTCAAAATAAAAATGCAAATGATTTTAAATATGATTGATTTATGTGCTTGAATTTTAAAAGCCTATCCCTAATATATAACCCAGATCTTTTCATGCTCTTACGAGCATAACATCGCACCTAGAGGGCGAGGACGCAGAAGTGTGTTCTTGGCACTTGGCAATGGCAACCGACAAGGTGTCATCGTTGAGTAAGACCACTAGGAAGCGATCTGATGCTTCTGTCATGGTAAAAACTTGGAAGCATACAGAATGTTTGAAATTTTGGAGTGTGAAAATGATCGAAAAAGTCCGACACTATTTAACAGATATTTTATTGTTGAGTTATTTGGTGCTGACAGTGTATGGTGGGATATGCGATGGTAATGTTTTGTTACTAATAACAGGCGCAACCTCTTGTATTTACACAATATCACAACATAAAGGACAGTTATTCTCCGATATAATAATATGGGGAATGTGTCTAAAAAGTGCACTGACTTTACATTGTGAGATAAAATCTCTAAATGCTATTTCGTGCATAACATCGCACCTAGAGGGCGAGGACGCAGAAGTGTGTTCTTGGCACTTGGCAATGGCAACCGACAAGGTACAATCGTTGAGTAAGACCACTAGGAAGCGATCTGATGCCACTCTAAAACTATGTGACCATGACCTTGCAAGAGCGTAGTAAGACGAGAATGAAATTCGATCAATTTTGTGAACAAGAATTTGATAATGTTTTGAGTAGCTTTAAAACCAAGATAGGAAAAAGAAAATCTTCTTGGAAATATCACTCAGATTATCAAACCGTTGAAAGCTACTACATTGAAAAAGATAAAAACAAATTAATTCTTCTTAATGCTATTAGAGCAAATAATTTTAAATTTGATCCTTTGACGCCTATTTTTATTCCAAAAGATAACTCCGGTGATTATCGTATGGTCTGTGTGCCATCAGTTAAGGATAGGCTTATTCAATTACTTTTCATTAAATATTTAGAAAAAATACATCCTTTAAAATTTAAAAAATTTTCCACTAATGATTTTGCATTAAAGGGGAATGGGGGTGTCAAGGCTGCTCATGACAAATTATCAAATCTAAGAAAATTGTATAAATTTGCATTAAAAACAGATATTTCTTCATTTTTTGATGAGTTGGATAGAAGTAAAGTTGTTGAATTATTTAAAGATAAAATCGATATTCCATATTTAGATAAAATTTTTAACGAAATAATTCATGCTGATCCCAATTTTAAGTTGCTTCAAGCAACATCTGAGGAAGAGTTTAATAAATTTTCGAGTATTATTAAGAAAAAAAGAGGGAGGGGAATTCGTCAAGGGATGCCTATAGCCTCATTATTAGCTTCATTTTATTTGCAGGATTTTGAAACAGTACTAAAAGATAAAGGTGTTGAATTTATAAGATATGCAGATGATTTAGTTGTATTTAGTAATACAGAGAAAGAAATTCAAGATCATTTTGAATTAATAAAAAGTGAATTATACAAAGTTAAATTATCTATTCCCGAAATTGGTATTGGAAAAACAGAGACTTATCGTCATAGTCAAACCTTGTTGTTTCTAGGGCTTGAATTAAAAAAAGTATCTAAAGAATTTAAATTATTTATTCCTAAAAAAGCTTTTCAAGATTTAAATACTAAGGTCATAAAGTTTCAGGGTTACAGAAATAATATTAAAGGCGGATTAAACTTTTATAAAACTTGTCAAAAAGTTGATCTAATATGTAATGGTTACTTAGCTTGCTATGAAAATGCTGCTAATTTAATGGAATTTAAAAAGTTTATACAAGAAAAAAAGATTTTTGTTTATAAGCGATTACTTGCACCAATAGGAGTCGATTATGCAAGTTTATCTGTTGAAAAGAAAAAATACTTCTTTAATGAATAAAAACCGAGGCATTAACCTCGGTCTTTAAAATGCGATATTTGCTATAGCATCTTATTTTTCAACGAATGCACGTTCAATCACGTAGTCGCCAAGTACACCCATTTTTGGAGATTCTTTTAAACCGTGTTGGTCAAGAAGTGCAGCAACGTCATCCAGGAATGCCGGGCTACCGCAAAGCATTGCACGGTCAGTTTCCGGATTGAAACGTGGTAAGCCGATTTTCTCGAACAATTGACCAGATTCAATGGCAGTGGTTACACGACCTTGAGTATGGAACTCTTCACGAGTTACAGTTGGGTAATAGACTAATTTTTCTTTAGCACCTAGTTCACCGAAGAACTCATGATTTGGAATTTCGTTTTCAATCAAGTCTTGGTAAGCCAATTCTGAAATGAAACGTGTGCCATGAACCACGATGATTTTTTCAAAACGTTCATAAGTTTCAGGATCGCGAATCACCGAAAGGAAAGGCGCAAGACCGGTACCTGAAGAAAGAAGGTACAAGTTTTTACCTGGGTTTAAATCGTCAAGAACCAAAGTGCCTGTCGGTTTACGTGATACCAGAATGTCGTCGCCAACTTTTACTTTTTGTAGAATAGAAGTTAAAGGACCATCTGGCACTTTAATAGAGAAAAACTCGAGTTCTTCTTCATAGTTAGCACTTGCAATTGAATAAGCGCGCATTAAAGGCTTACCATTCACTTCAAGACCGATCATCACAAATTGTCCGTTTTTAAAACGCAATGCAGTGTCACGAGTGGTTTTAAACGAGAATAAAGTGTCATTCCAGTGGTGGACGTGAGTAATCTTTTCGACGTTGAAAGCAGCCATTAAAGGTCTCAATAAGTTATCAAATTAGAACAGCTTACTATTCTAATCTAAAAACATTCTCGATAAACTGAATATATTTAATTGAACTTATCAGAAAAAGTGATTATGACTGAGCTTAAAATGCCAATAATCGGGTATATGAAATCGCCCTATAAGGAAAAATTTGGCATTCCACGACAACCCAATTTGGTACAGGTTGAGTCCTATATTGAAATGGTGGAACCTTATAATGATTTGCTGGCATTTGAGGGGATCGAGGAATTTAGTCATCTCTGGTTGTTGTGGCAGTTTCATGACAATAAAAATCAGCAGCAAAGTCAAAAGTTTAGACCACAAGTACGGCCGCCACGTTTGGGTGGCAATAAAAAAATCGGGGTATTTGCCACCCGCAGCATGTACCGTCCATCACCCCTTGGTTTATCTGTGGTTCAGCTGAAAGCAGTGAAGAAAGTGGGCAAGTCTGTACGTGTTTATGTGACGGGCAGCGACCTTCTGGATGGCACGCCTATCGTCGATATTAAGCCCTACATTCAATATTCAGATGCTGTAATCACGGCGAAAAGTGGCTATGCACAGGATGAGCCTGAACGAATGACGGTTATTTGGACAGAAGGTGCTGAGCAGAAAAAGCAGACTTTACTCAAGCACAATAAACTGACAGTGCAAATTGTAAATGAACTGGAACAGGTGCTGGCTTTGGATCCGCGTCCAGCTTATCAGGAAGATGCAGAGCGGGTATATGGCATGCTGTTTTCGGCAATCAATGTCAAATTTAAAGTGACTGAAAGAGGGGTCGAAATTCAGGAGCTGGAATAGTTGTTATACCAAGGACTATTTGCTCAAGGTCAAGCTTGTACCATCCACCACAGTACCGCAATTAAAACCAGCATATGCAGAATTTGTACCGGAGCAAAATAAAGTGCAAATTTTAATCCTCCGCTTATGGCTGCATTAATGGATTTAGAAACGGCATGGGCAGCCAGACCTAACATCATTGCATAGAGTAAACTGGTATTTGTAGGTTCACCTTGAACAACCACAGCTGCCGCAGCGGCATGAATTTCAAACAGTGAAGCCAAGAGTGTACCTGCAATTAAACCAGCATCACCGAGTAGGAGTTCAAGTCCATAAACGCCCGCCTGAATCAAGGTTAAAGTAACCGCAATGATGACCGCTTCTTTTAAGCTAAACATTGGACTATCTTCCGGTTCTGTTTCTTCGACAGGTTCCGCTTTATGTAAAAGCCAGTAAGCACAAAGCGCTAAAATTGCGATGGCAATGAGCGAGGGAAGTATCAGCAGTTTTAGCCAGGTTAAAGACACACCGCCGACCACAATGAAGAGCAGCACTAAAGTTGAAATGCATGACATCAGTGCTGCACCGGCATTGGAACGGGCATCGACTTCACCATTACGCACCTGCACGCCTAAATGTGCAATGGTTGCGGTACTGGAAACAAATCCGGAAGCGATTGAAGAAAGCATGAGTGCTTTCTTGCTTGAAAGTAAACGTTTGGCAATATGTGCCAATGCCTGAACAACCAGTATAATGGTCAGCAGTTTTAAAATAATATGCGGGTTGAGAACTGAGCCCCATAACGGGGTATTGGGAGTAAGCGGCAAGCCAATTAAAATCAGGGCCAGTAAAAATAAGCCATCTCTAAATTCTGCTCCGGTAATCCATTTTCCTGCAAAGCCATGAATCGAATGTTTCATCATTAAAATAACGGTCAGCACAACGGATAAACTTGCCGCCAGTGTGATATTCCAGATACATAATGCCCCAATAAAATAGGTCATGACAAAAGCCAGTTCTGTAGTGACCCCGGGATCTTGCAACTGGTTCTTCAGTGAAAAAATCCCGATACCGCCTACAATTAGCGCACCCATCACGCCAAAAATATGGCCAAAAGCAAAACACAGGGCACCCAATAAGGCACAAATGGTAAATGAACGAACTCCAGCAAAGCTGTGCTGATTTTCACGTTGCTTGCTACGCTCACGTTCCAGGCCAATCAGCAAGCCACAGCCTAATGCCGCTGCCATAATCATCAGCAATTCTTGAAAGGATGTCGTTTGAAGCGACAGATTCATTATATTATTCACAGGGTTCATTTACTCGATTGGGCATCTGCAAGTATGGTGGTTATTTCAGCAACACATGAAGCATTATTGGCCATAAATGGATGAAAGTAAAAGCATCTTGACGGGAAAACACGTTATAGTTTTGCTATAAACAATCTACAAAATAGCTTGGGGGGAAAATGGTCGGGGGATACTGTTTTTCTAAAAGCGATTTAAGTCAGATGAAATTTAGTTTGTTATAGTGTGGGTTGATTTTGGGGCTTAGAACAATGAATTTTAATTTTGAAATGGATACATCCTGGTGTCTGGAACAACTACAAAAAGATGGACGTATTACCGAACGTAACAAGCTGCTGATCCAAACCACACACCGTCAACGTGAGCAACTGAAATGGCATCCCTTGCAGTGGATCGCACATTTTAATCTGGTCGATCAGGCGCATCCACAATCGACCTTAACCTTAAACCGTTTGTGTCAGTGGATTGCAGACAAAGCCAATATCCCTTTTTATATCATTGACCCGTTAAAAGCAGATGTGCAGGCACTGACCAGTATCATGTCGCAAGAATTTGCCGTGCGTAATAAAATTCTGGCGGTTGAAATTCAGGCGGATCAAGTGCTAATCGCGACCGATCAACCGTTTAAAACGGAATGGGTGGCCAATCTTCAACATACGATTGCCCCGAAAAAAATTCAGCGTGTACTATTAAGCCCAGATCAGTTGCAGCGCTATCTGGTGGAATATTATCAGGTCAGCCGTGCGGTTAATTCATCGCAAAAATCCAGTGCCTATGACCGTGATAACAAAGGTGTAGAAGCACTGTTGCAACTGGGCGATACGCAAAATCCGGATGCCAATGATCAGCACATTGTCAAGCTGGTGGATTGGGTATTGCAGTTCGCTTTTGAGCAGGGGGCCAGTGATATTCATCTGGAGCCGCGTAAAGACACCGGTAAAGTGCGTTTCCGAATTGATGGGGTGTTGCATACCATTTATAAAATGCCCGCCAATACCCTGACCGCCGTGATCTCGCGGATTAAGATTTTGGGTCGCATGAATGTGGCGGAAAAACGCAAACCTCAGGATGGCCGCTTAAAAACCCGTACGCCTAAAGGACAGGAAACAGAGTTACGTCTATCCACTTTACCCACCGCCTTTGGTGAAAAAATGGTGATGCGTATTTTTGATCCTGAAGTATTGGTGCGCAGTTTTCAGCAGCTGGGTTTTGAAGGCAGTTTGCTCAATGATTGGCAAGCCCTAACTGCACATAGTCACGGCATTATTTTAGTTACCGGGCCGACCGGTTCAGGTAAAACCACGACGCTATATTCTTCGCTTAAACAGCTGGCAACAGAACAGGTCAATGTCTGTACCATTGAAGATCCGATCGAGATGCTGGAACCGAGCTTTAACCAGATGCAGGTGAATCAGGGCATTGATTTAGGTTTTGCCGATGGGGTACGTGCCCTGATGCGTCAAGACCCGGATATTATTATGGTCGGCGAGATTCGTGATCAGGATACCGCCAATATGGCCATTCAGGCGGCATTAACCGGTCACCTGGTGTTATCAACCTTACATACCAATGATGCACCATCGAGTCTGACCCGACTGCATGACCTGGGTGTGCAGCCATTTTTAACGTCAGCCACGATTTTAGGCGTGCTGGCACAGCGTCTGGTACGTAAACTTTGCCCGCATTGCAAACAAGAAAGCTTTATTAATGAGCAGGAATGGAAGCATTTAACCTTTGATTATACGATCGACATGCCAAACTTCTTATTTCAGGCTGTGGGATGTGAAGAATGTCGCCATACCGGCTATAAAGGGCGTGTCGGCATTTATGAGTTTATGCCTTTAAGTCTGGAGACAAAACAACTGATTGGTGCAGATGCGACTTTGAACCAGCTGCGTGATCAGGCCAAGAAAGAGGGGATTGAGCCGCTACGCATCGCAGGGGCGCGCAAAGTGCTGGCAGGGATGACCACTTTGGAAGAAGTGTTACGCGTTGTTCCACTGAATTGAAATACTGTTTGAAAATGAAGCTACCTTAAGATTCACCTCATCTTGATTTGTTTTAATCATGGTATCGAAATGAGCAACAACTTAATGAGGGTTTGAGCATGAACATGATTTCTAAAGCAGCTTTAATAACCGCCTTGGTCGGTGCAACAACATTCGCCGTGGCAAATACTGCGGTAAATCAAGCTGCAATTGCACCACAAAAAGCCACTACGGTTAAACAGGCTTTAACTTTAAAAGATGACAGCAAGGTACAGCTTAAAGGCTATGTGGTAAAAGCAATCGGGGATGAAAAATACCAGTTCCGTGATAATACCGGCACCATGACCGTCGAGATTGACGATGAGTTATGGCAAGGTAAACCCGTAAATGCCAAAACGCCAGTGACCATCATCGGTGAAGTTGACATCGATTACAAACCGGCTAAACGCGTTGAAATTGATGTGGATGCCATCCGTTTTTAAGTGATGCCATGATAGATCAAGATGTAAGAGATTCTTCCTGATTTCTCCCCAAAACCACATGCATGTCATGTGGTTTTTTTGCAATCATGTGGTTTAAAAAACTGTTATCTTAAACAAAAACATATCCAGACATGAGAACAAGACATGCGAATCTTAGTGGCAGAGGATGATGCTTCCCAAGCAGAAAGCATCAAAACATGGTTGGAAATGGATGGCTACAATATTGACTGGGTGGAACGTGGCGATCATGCCATTTTAGCCATTGAACAGCATCAGTATGACTGCATCCTGCTCGATCGTGGGCTACCCAAAGCCAGTGGCGATGACATTCTTAAAGCTCTACGTGCGCATCAGCAACAAACCCCTGTGATTTTTATTACCGCGCGGGACAGTATTCATGACCGTGTTGAAGGGCTGGATTTGGGTGCCAATGATTATCTGGTTAAGCCTTTTAGCTTGGAAGAACTTTCTGCGCGTGTACGTTCGCAATTACGCCAGCATCAAAGCAGTGCCGGACAATATCTGCGCTATGCAAATTTAGTCCTCGATCCACAGGCGAAGACACTTACCCAAGATGGTCAAACCATAAATTTAACTGCTAAAGAATTTCAGATTTTACATAAACTGATGCAAAAGCCGGAACATGTGATTACCCGTGAGCAGCTGGAGGAATCTCTCTATGCTTGGGGCGATGAAATAGAAAGCAATGCCATAGAAGTGTTTATCTATCAATTACGCAAGAAAATAGGCAGCCAATATATCAAGACCCTTCGTGGTTTGGGCTATCGCATGAGTCAGGGTTAGTATGTCAAAAGCCATTTCTCTACAAACCAGGTTAATCAAGACCTCATTATTCAGTTCCATGTTGGCTGGGGTTTTGGCCTTGCTGCTTTTTACGGGGATTTCCCTGTACCAGACCATGCAGCTGCAAGACCAGATCATGGATGAAATTGCAGATATGCTGTTGATTTCAGATGTAAGTACGAGTTCAGGACAACAGGTCGATGAACTCAGTGATGAATTTGAGATTCAATACCAGTTAAAAGATCAGAAACAGGTGCTGAGCGAATCAGAAAATTTCCATTTGGACCATCTATCTTCAACGTTCAAAAATAATGCCGATGAAGGTTATGATTTGATTTGGCACGATCAGCAGTTGTGGCGTATCTATACCTCGCAAAATACTGAACTGAATACATCGGTATTGCTATTGCAGCCGATGGGAGAGCGCTTTAAAGCTTTGGCTCAAAATGTCATGGGCTATGGCCTGATTTTAATTGTGCTCTGGTTCATTCAATGGCTGATTTTACACTTTGCCGTGAAACGCCAATTTAAAGTCATTCATCAACTGTCCAGAGAAATTTCAGCTAAAAGTGCGGATGATCTCGCACCGATTCATCAGCAGGTGCCTGAATTAAAAGAATTGCAGCCGATGGTATGGCAACTGAACCAGTTATTACAGCGACTTGAACAATCTCTGGTGGCAGAACAGCGCTTTACTGCGGATGCCTCGCATGAACTCCGGTCACCTTTATCTGCCATTCAAATGCGTTTGCAGGTACTGAAACGCAAATATCCGGAACTCGACCAAGACTTGGCGAGTATTCAAAATGATGTCAACCGTGGTACACAGGTGTTAGAAAACTTGCTGTTACTGGCACGACTGGACCCGGCCCATACGAATCAATTGCCCAGCTCTGAAATGGATATGAATAGGGTCATCAACGAGGTCTTGCAAGCCTTACAACCCTTTGCAGCCGAGAAAAATATTCAAATCCAGACACAATTCGCCGAAAATCTGGTGATTACTGGAAATGACAAACTCATTTTCAGTTGCCTGCGCAATCTGCTAGACAATGCCATCCGTTATGCCGGGCAAAATGGCCATGTATGGATTGAGATGCAGCACAAGCAATCATACATCAGCATGGTGATTGAAGATGATGGACAAGCTGTGACAGAAGAGGTTTTACAACGACTGGGTGAGCGCTTTTATCGGGCATTGGGTACCAAAACCCAAGGTTCAGGATTAGGGCTGTCGATTTGTAAAAAGATTATTGAATTACATGCCGGTGAAATTCAATTTTCCCGATCGGCACATGGTGGATTAAAAGTTGAGTTGCAATTTCCATTGCATATCCAACGTTAAGAAGCAGTATGTTTGCGCTCATACTGCTTGTTTCCACGTTTATTATTGTTGAGTGAATTATTTTTATTTGGTCAGAATAAGACGATTATTACGGGTTAAACGTAGACGATATTCTTCTCCGGCATGCATAATCCGAATTTCTCGACCCAGAGCAAACAGGTTGTTGGAGTGCAACATGGGAAGTGAGTGAGCGGTGTCATGATTACGGGTAAATAGGCTAAATGGTGCATTCATTCCGTCGATTCCGTGGTATGCATTGAATTATTTAAATGATAATCATTATCAAATATAACTGTCAATCGTTTATTTAAGATTTTATAAAAAACTTAAATTTGCTTACACTCTGTAATATTTCATGTCGAGGAACAGGGAATGTCTAAACCCGTAATTGATGTTGCCATTGCAATTTTACTGCATCAAAACAACGTGCTGGTAGGCTGGCGTGAAGCGAAACAGCATCAGGGCAATAAACATGAATTTCCGGGAGGAAAAGTGGAAGAGGGTGAAACGCCCTTGGCAGCATGCCGCCGTGAAATTTATGAAGAAGTGGGAATTGGTCTGCATGACTGGCATGCCTTTGATGTGATTGTTCATGAATATGAGGATGTAATTGTCAAGCTGCATTTATTTCATGCCATTGTACCGACCGCTTTATTGAATGAAATTCAACAGCCGTGGACCTGGTACAGCCGTGAAGAATTGTTGAATCTAAATTTCCCTAAAGCCAATCAAGCTATAATTCAGCGCCTGTATTGGCCTCATCAGATTAAAATTTCAGCGCAGCTGGATGATCTGGCGCAATTAAAACAGAATCAGTTGTTATATTGGCGTGTGGAGGGAACTCAGCAGCAGCTCACGGAACTGGCTGGGCGCAGTGTGGAGCATTTGCCTCGGCTCATTGTCAATATCAATATTTTTGAACAATTAAGCTCGATTCAACAGCAGGCCATTTCTGCCATTCATTTAAAACAGTCACAACTGATGGCTCTAAAGCCGGGTGATTTAAGCATTGGAAAGCGTTACATTGCGGCATGTCACGATCTGGCTTCCATGCAACAGGCACAGCAGATCGGTTGTGATGCCATCTTGCTGAGTCCGGTATTGCCGACCGCAACCCATCCAGACGCTGTAGCATTGGGTTGGGAACAGTTTAAGGCCTGGGTTTCACAAGTGGATATACCGGTTTTTGCCTTGGGTGGCATGCAAGCTGGAGATCTTGCTACTGCAAAAGAACAGGGTGCCTATGGCATTGCAGGGATGCGATTTTTATAAAATAGGATCAAATTTTATAAAAACAGAACCAGAGAATGTATTGAACCGTGATTATTTTGCCTCAATACATTCTGGCTTTTATAAGCCTTGCAGGGCTTTTTGCGCTTGTTGAATGGTTTTTTGATCTTTTTGCTGTTGTGCAGCTTTTAAAATGACCTGCCAAAGCTGTTTCTTCATAGTATTCGTTTGAGCATAACTAAGCCCGCGTTGTGCCAAAGCTTGAGCATTTGCCGGCTGATTCTTTTTATTGGCAATCAGGGCCAGATACAAGAAGGTTTCAGCAGATTGCGGAGCAAGGCGTTGAGCTTGCAATGCCGCAGCTTCAGCTTCATTCCATTGCCCTTGCTTATAGGCGAGTTGAGTTTTTTGCATGAGCTTTTGAAATGCAGGTAGCTGGCGGCCATCATCAAACTGCTGTTTGCTCTGTTGCTCAGGAACAATCACCTGCATCTTTTTACGTTGAATTTCTTCACGTTCATAAGGGGTAATGACCACGCCTGCAGGGGTTTTAATGTCCCGCTTTTCTGTCTGGGCAGGTTTTGGTGGCTGTTTGTTCTCAGGAGCAGGCAGGCTTTGACAGCCCGCCAAAGCGATCAAGCTCAGAATAATCAGCCCCTGTTTATGCCGTTTACATTGCCCGTTCATGCTCAATTATCACCTTTAATTGTTATAACTACCGCTTGAAATGACCTGATTGGTAGAACCATCGTTCTGGGTTTCAGTCTCACTTTCACGAATATAGTTACCAATACTATCGTTTTGATCGGCAGGCGTCTGGTTGTTTTCAGTATCAGGATTGGAAGCAGGTTCTACCTGATAACTCGGTAAACCGCAGGCAGTGGCCTGACGTGGCATATTACTGCGAAGTAACGGAATGTACATCGCACCTTCACAGCCTTGTGCTGATAGATGACCCGTCGAACGGTCAATCCATTGCCATTGCACACTGTCAGTTTGACGCAAGTTAACCGGTTTTTGCCGCAACTGTTTCATGACATTAATCCACACTGGCAATGCGCCTGAAGAACCGGTTAGGCCAGTCACCTTGTTATTATCAAGACCCAGCCAGACCACGCTGACATAATTGCCTGAATAGCCTGCAAACCAAGAGTCGCGGGTATCATTGGTGGTACCCGATTTGCCTGCCAGTTTTAAATCAGCAGGGAAAGCGCTATAAGCTGCACGCCCAGTACCCGAGCTCATGACCTGTTGCAGACCATAATTCAGAATATAAGCTGCAGAGGGATCAATGGTTTTTTGTACCGTTAAACCATAACGGTCGAGCAGGCGGCCGTTAGCATCCACCACAGAACGAATGGACTTGATTGGATATTTGAAACCACCGGTTGCAAAATTGCCATAAATACTCATCACTTCCATCGGCGACATATCAATTGCACCGAGAAAGATGGATGGATAGCTTGGAATATCAGACGTCACCCCAAATTTTTTCAGGTGATTGCTAAAGGTCGAAATACCGAATTCTTGGCCCAAACGCACGGCTGCAAGGTTATAAGAGTTTGCCAGTGCTTCGGACATAGGAACAATGCCGTGTTCACCACCACTGTAATTTTTAGGAGTCCAGTTTTTGCCTTCGCTATAAACATTCATGGCACTGTCTTCAACTGGTGTTGCCCAGTTATAACGTCCAGATTCAATCGCACTTAAATAAATCACCGGTTTAAGCAAGGAACCGACCTGACGTTTTGCATCCAGGGCACGGTTAAAGCCGGTAAAGTCCTGGGTAGAACCCACAGCTGCAACCAGTTCACCATTTTCAGGATGCGAGATTAAAACTGCACCTTGCAAATCTCTGAGGTTTTTTGGATTGGCATTGGTCAAACGGGAAACAGAGGCTTTAAATGCTTCCTGTACTTTGGTTTGGGCAATCGGATCCAGCGAGGTAAAGATTTTTAGACCTTGATTGGTCAGATCGCTTTCCTGATATTCAGTACGCAACTGTCGACGTACAATATCCATGAAATCCGGGAAACGGGCAGGCCCTAGGGTTGGTTTGGCAATAACATTCAGTGGGCGTGCAACTTCTTGCTCAAACTGAGCTTGAGTCAGGTATCCCATCACCAGCATATTGTGCAACACAATATCACGGCGTTTTTTTGCACCTTCGGGATTTTTCCAGGGATTAAACAGCGAAGGCCCTTGCACCAGACCGACTAAATACGCCTGTTGAGCAATATTGAGTTCACGTAGCGGCAAGCCAAAATAAAACTGTGAAGCCAGACCATAGCCGTTAATGGAATAATTGCCGTTTTGTCCCAGATTCACTTCATTTAAATAAGCTTCCAGAATTTCATCTTTATCATAATGAAGCTCAATCAGCATCGCCATCAGGGCTTCATTGACCTTACGTTTTAAGGTTTTTTCCGGGCTTAAATAGAAATTTTTAACCAGCTGCTGGGTCAGGGTTGAACCACCCTGACGTTTACCACCAGTGACATTGCTGACTAAAGCACGTGCTGTACCACGTATCGATATCCCATGATGATGATAAAAGTTACGGTCTTCGGTTGAGATCAGTGCTTCAATAAGCGGTTTAGGCACACTCTTGAGCTTAATCAGCACACGATCTTCATTATGTTGCGGATAAATTCCGCCAATCAGTAAGGGCTCTAAACGCGCAATACCGGTAGAGGAAGGCTTGGTGGCACTGACTTCACCAATCTGATTACCGCTAAACGTAACCTTTAACACCTGCTCGGGTTCAACGCTATCACCAAAGTCGAAGCCACGGGTATGCACATAGAGTGCATCACCGGAGCTTACATAACTGCCGGAGTGGGCATAGCTGTCAGAACTTTTATAACCCAGAAGTTTAAGCTCTTGAGAGAAGTCTGCCTGGTTAACCGGTGCATTGGTATAAACTTCTAAAGGACGAGCAAAAACTTTTGCCGGAATATCCCAGCGCTGTCCTTCAAATTTATTGCGTACAATATTATCCATTCGGATTAAATAGATACTAAAAACTAAGAAGACACCAATGACTAATATTGAAAAAATAAGGGCCAGTAAACCGATACCGCGTTCAGACTTCATCAATTATTATAAGATCCAAATAAATTGTGCTAATCATGCGAAGCTTTTCATTTTTTTGCAATAATTAATCTGTGAATGAAGATAAAATATAACAATAAAGTGCACAAAATATTTGGAATGAGTCTTTGATTTTATAAAAGATATTATTTTTAGCTCTAAAACGGTATTTGCGAATTATCTGTCAATTTTTAAGCAAGTTAACAGGCTTAAGTCATGCCAGGTCTGCGGATGAAAATGATCTTGCAGATCGGGTGACTTTTATCATAAAAAATCATCCGGATTTTAGTGGTTGATTGCATGCAAAGTGAACCGATCTGGATGACAGGCTAAAAACCTGGCTGAGTCTTTGAATTTGTTAGATTGTTAGTGTAATCAGCAGTTAAAGTTTTTTAAAATGAACAGGGTTAATGCTATGATAGGCAGGAATCGTAGCGGAGCGATGACCCAGGTGCAAATTTCACATAAAACTTTTCGGAACATTGGATTAATAGGGCGTCCAGATAAATCCTCCGTCGTGGAAACTTTAAGTCTTATTCATGACCATCTTTTAAGTTTAGGTTTACATCCTGTTTTTGATTCAGAAACAGCAGCTTTAGTCCCTTATAATAATACTCAAACCGTGAGCCGCAGTTTACTGGGTGAAGTGGTTGATCTGGTCATTGTAGTGGGTGGTGATGGTTCTTTGCTGCATGCTGCACGTGCCCTGGTGCGACACAATACACCTGTGATTGGGGTAAACCGTGGTCGTTTGGGCTTTTTAACCGATATTAAGCCGACCGAGGTTATTTTTAAGCTGGATCAGGTGCTCAAAGGCGAGTTTCAGCTCGACCGCCGTTTCTTGCTGGAAATGGAAATCCGTTCCAAAGGCGAAAGTATTTATGATGCGATTGCCTTGAATGATGTGGTTTTGCATTCGGGCAAGTCGGTGCATATGATTGATTTTGAACTGAATATTGATGGTCAATATGTCTATCGTCAGCATAGTGATGGTTTGATTGTTTCGACACCTACCGGTTCTACCGCTTATGCGCTTTCTGGTGGCGGGCCGATTGTCCATCCAAGTATGGATGCCATCTCTTTGGTGCCCATGCACCCACATACCTTGTCTTCCCGTCCAATTGTGGTCGGTGGGCATAGTGAAATTAAGATTATCATTCGTGAAAACCGTGTATTGCCAATGGTCAGTGCCGATGGTCAACACAGTGTTTCACTCAGTGTTGGGGATAGTTTGCATATCCGCAAACATCCATTTAAATTGAATCTCCTTCATCCACCTGGCTATGATTTCTATATTGCTTGCCGTACCAAGCTGGGCTGGAACCAAGATTTTGACTCTTTTCAACAGCAGGATTAAATGATGAATATTGAACAAATGCTGGCCGTACTCGATCCTGAAATTGTTGCGCGTTTAAAGACAGCAGTGGAAATTGGTAAATGGCCGAATGGCGTAGCACTTACGCAAGAGCAACGTCAAATCTGTATGCAAGCGGTTTATGCTTGGGAAATAAAAAATTTGCCTGAAACTGAACGCAGTGGCTATATTGACCGCGGCACCAAAGAAGAAGATGAACACTGCGATTCACATGACCCGCAGCAAGACGAAGAATTCAAGCCGATTCGTTTTGTTTAAATATTTATTTGTAATAAAAAAGACACTGCGGTGTCTTTTTTATATTTTAATTTTTTGAAAGGTACGACGGATGTCTTACCGATAAACCTCAATTTATAGAAGCTCATCTTGTTACTTTGGATAAGCCCTGAGAAGTATTACTTCGTAAGGCCAAAGTCACCTTGCGAACACTTGAAACATGTTTCAAGTGTTCTCATCGCAAAACTCGTTCCATACTATCATTTGATGAATGTTTCGCAGAACCATTTTTATCAAATGAAGTCTTGCCTCAAACAATTGCGAATGGCTTTGTCACGTATCATCTATTCTGCATCAAATCAGATTTTAGACTGGCGATTTAGCCATAGCTCTTTGGCTTTTAACATTGCCTCATTATAAGAAGCGCAAGCACCCATGGTGTATAACGCAATTCCCATGGTTTCAGTGACAGCAATTTCGCCATATTCATGATGCTGCTTGCCTTCCCATACCGCTTTAAATATAGCCAAGTCTAGCTCTTCTTCAACAGGACTGCGGTTATCTGTCAATTTGGGTAATTCATGTTCGTACAGTTCACCATTTTTAATGCCGCAGATTAAGGTTTTGGCATCCGGATTACGCTCGAATTCACCACCTTCACCTTTAATGACTGCACTATTTTGATAGCCCAGTTTAAACGCGGCTTGCTGGTGTGAAGTACGATAAGCAGGATGGAAAATAGCCTGCATGGTGGCTTTAGCATTAAATGGATTAATTAAACGGGCAAGGGTATGGATTGGGGAACGTAAACCCATCACATTCCGTAGAGAGATCAAATCACTCAAAATAGGTGAGATCGCTGCTAAGGGCATATAAGCAAAATTGCGTTGTTGTAACTGCTGTTCCACATCGCTGTCATTCTGGCAAATTGGATAACCAAGATATTCCAGAACCTGTTCGGTATAAAGGCGGTTAATGGTATGTCCAGATGCGCCATGCATCACGACTTTATAGCCATGCTGGGCCAAGGTCAGTGCTGCCAATAAAAACCAGGGATAATGCTTACGTTTTCCGGCATAAGACGACCAGTCCAGATCCACATCTAAGGCTTTGAAATTCAATTGATCACGGGTGGCCTGTACAAAACCGGCCAGTTCATCGACAGATTCTTCTTTAACACGAAGTAGCATTAAGAAAGCACCTAGCTGAACATCCAGCACTTCATCCTTTAAGATCATGCTGAACGCTTGATAGGCTTCGTCAAAACTCAGCGAACGGGCACCGTTTTTTCCTTTGCCTATAATACGGACATATTGTGCGAAAGGATGTTCAGCATCTTTGTAGATATTTCTTTTGGTTTGCATAAGGAGTATTTCTTGGCAATGGAAAATGGGATGGATAATAGTTTATAAAGATAAGGTAAATATTTCAGCCTAATTTAAATAAAAGTAACTTTAGTTGTTTCGACTAATGTCTAATGAGTAGCGATGCTATTTTAAACAAACTTAACAATATAGACTGCATCAACAAATAAAAATTAGGTAAAATTTAACATTAGGTAAAATTATGTAGATTTGCTTATCAGTATGTGTAATCGAATAGGTGGATTTTTTATAAATTCAATTCATTCGTGATGATAAGTTTATGATTTTTTTGTTTTATATCCCAGTATTTGAGCTTACTCAATACTTTTTGTATGTTCTTTTGTGATGAATACAAAAGGATTAAAGGCTGTGTATTCGTAAGAATAGGCAAAAACTGAATATTTCTAGTGCTGGAAATATCTAAAGAAGTAATGTTATGGCTAAAAAACCAATTTATAAGTCACTTTATTTTCAAGTGATTGTTGCCATCATTTTAGGTGTGATTGTTGGGCATTTTTACCCAAGTTCATCTGTAATCGTTGACGGCGTTAAGCAAAGTGTTCCAGGCTTGGGCGAGCAATTAAAACCATTAGGTGATGCCTTCATTAAGCTCATCAAAATGATTATTGCACCGGTGATTTTCTGTACTGTGGTTAGCGGTATCGCAGGTATGGAAAGCATGAAATCTGTGGGTAAAACAGGTGGTATCGCACTGCTTTATTTTGAGGTTGTCTCAACACTTGCATTAATTATCGGTTTGCTGGTGATTAATATTGCAAAACCGGGTGTTGGCATGAACATTGATCCTGCATCTTTGGATACTTCAGGTATCGCTAAGTATGTGGAATCCGGTGCTTCACAATCGACCGTTGATTTCTTTATGAATATCATCCCGAATACGGTGGTGGGTGCCTTTGCCGAAGGTGAAATTCTTCAAGTCCTTTTATTCGCATTACTGTTTGGTTTCGCATTACATAAATTGGGCGATGCAGGTAAACCGGTCCTTAAATTCATCGATCAAATTTCGCATGTATTCTTTAACATCGTAAATATGATCATGAAACTTGCACCTATTGGTGCGTTCGGTGCGATGGCATTTACGATTGGTAAATATGGTATTGGTTCACTGGCTCAGTTAGCTCAACTCATCATCTGTTTCTATATTACCTGTTTGCTGTTTATCTTCATTGTATTGGGCAGTATTGCACGTTTCAGTGGTTTTAGTATCCTGAAAATGATTCGTATGATTCGTGAAGAACTCCTGATTGTACTGGGTACATCATCTTCTGAATCCGTACTTCCACGCATGTTGAAAAAACTGGAAATTGTCGGGTGTGAAAAGTCAGTTGTGGGTCTGGTGATTCCTACCGGTTATTCATTTAACCTGGATGGTACTTCAATCTATTTAACCATGGCTGCAATCTTCATTGCACAGGCAACTAATACTCAGCTTGATTTAGCACATGAAATTACACTTTTAGCGGTGTTGTTGATCTCTTCTAAAGGTGCGGCAGGTGTAACAGGTTCTGGTTTTATTGTCATGGCGGCAACATTGTCTGCTGTAGGAAATATCCCTGTAGCAGGTCTGGCATTGATTCTGGGTATTGATCGCTTTATGTCTGAAGCACGTGCCTTGACGAATCTGGTCGGTAACTCATTGGCGACCATTGTCGTTGCAAAATGGGTGGGTCAATTAGATACAGTTAAATTAAATGAAGCATTAAACAATCCGGAAATGGTTGACCAAAAAATGTTGGAAGAAGCGGCTCAAACACACGTTTAACCAATGCAGATTTAAAAAAGGAAGCTGAGGCTTCCTTTTTTATTGACCCTAAGGTCATAAAATATAAAGCTTATACGACATGACAGATATCTTTAAAGTGGATAGCATGAGAAAGGGACAGAACTACAACAACTCAATATAAGGATGCCGTATGTTGGCTTATGATGCTGATTTAGAATTATTCCGCGACAATTTCAAACGCTTTATGAATGAGCATATTGCTCCACATTATGAACAATGGGAACATGAAGGCATTATGCCGCGTTCAGTCTGGAATTTGCTGGGCGAAAATGGTTTCCTGTGTGTGGATGTTTCTGAAGAATATGGCGGTTATGGCGTTCCAACCCATTATTCACTGATGCTGGTGGAAGAATCTGCCCGTGCCGGATTTAGCGCGCTATCCACCGGTATTTCCTGCCACTCTGAGATTGCAGCACCTTATATTTTGCATATTGGGACAGAAGAACAAAAGCAGTACTGGTTGCCAAAAATGGTGACAGGTGAAGTGGTAGGTGCAATTGGCATGACTGAACCAGGTGCCGGTTCGGACTTGCAGGCAATGCGTACCAATGCCATCTTACAGGGAGATCACTATCTGCTCAATGGTTCCAAAACCTTTATCTCCAATGGTCAACATGCTGACCTGGTGGTACTGGCGGCTAAAACTGATCCGCAAGCACGGGCAAAAGGCGTGTCTTTATTGCTTTTAGATACGCATCTGGACGGTTTTAAAAAGGGCACCAACCTCAACAAAATTGGTTTGCATTCACAAGATACTTCAGAACTGTTCTTCGATAATATCAAGGTGCCTAAAGAACAGCTACTGGGCCAGGCGGGGCAGGGTTTTGCCTATTTAATGCAAGAATTGCCACGTGAACGTACTGCCATTGCTGCAACGGCGATTGGCGCCATTCGTGGTTCAATTGATGTCACCATCGCTTATGTGAAAGAGCGTCAGGCTTTTGGTCAGCACATCAGCCAGTTTCAAAATACCCGCTTTGTGCTGGCTCAGGCAAAAATAGACGAGCAGGCAACTGCTGCTTTTTATAACCAAAATGTTGAACTTTATATGCAAGGTAAACTGGATGTGGAAACAGCTGCAGCCTTAAAAAGTTTTGCAACCGACATGCAGATGAAAATAGCGGATAACTTGTTACAGCTGTTTGGTGGTTATGGCTATATGACAGAATATCCAATTTCACGTTTCTTTGTAGATGCGCGTATTCAGCGAATTTACGGTGGAACCAATGAAATTATGAAAGAGATTGTGGCGCGTAGTTTATTGGGACGTTAATGATGGCATTGAAATGCAAAGCCTGAAATAAAAGAAGTCGAAAAAGAACACCCTGAAAGCCGGATACCACGTCTGACTTTAAAGGGTGTTTTTTATTGACTCAACACCATTAAACTTTCTTCAATAAAAGCGGGTAAATCATCCGGTGAGCGCGATGAGATATACAGATTATTATCATTCACCACACCGACATCGTAATATACCGCACCGGCATTAACCAGATCCTTGGCGAGTGTTTTAATGGTGGTCATTAAACGGCCTTTAACCACTTTGGCAGAAATCAGTAGTTGCGGACCGTGACAGATACTCAAAATGGGTTTTTGAGCATTGGCAAATTTACGCACAAAATCCACGAAACGGTCATCGCCACGGAGTCGTTCGGGAGAATAGCCACCCGGAATGAGCAAGGCATCAAAATCCTGCACCGACACATCATCTATACTTTGGTCAATAGTGACGGCCGATTTTCGCTTATGACCATAGACAATGTTACCTGCTTTATTTTCAATATTTAAAATACTATGGCGTGCTGCACGAAAGGCTTGCACGGGTTCTGAGTATTCGACATCTTCAAAATCATGGGTCACTAGAACGGCGATTCTTTTGGACATTATTGTTCTCCGAATTGCTTTGTTCACAGACTATAAATTAAACATTAAACTTTTGTGATGGAGTTTGGTAAAGGACTCTTGCATCTGTAAAATATCTGTAAGTTTAGCTAGATGAGTGTTTTCAAGTATTTGTAAATATTAAAAAATTAAACTAAAAACTTTTGTTTCTACATGTGTCAAATGGTCAGCATGCAGAATTTTTCCGATGATGGGTTTTGTCAATTATTTCAAAATGGCTGTGGATTTTTAAACTTTGTATGCGCTCAGATGGACTTGATCACGTTTTGTGACGTTATTCATTGCGAGATGAAAAGCTATCGTGGCTATCCATGTTTGAAGCAACTCCTGAATCTGTTTATCTACAATACCGATCACTGTTGCTTGCAGAAATTGAAGATACTCGACCAGAATCGCTTAATCTAATCTTTTAAAACAAGAAAAAATGGTTAAAAATAACTCAGTATTAAGCGTTTTTAACGATGAGCTTATTTGCAAATACCAATAAATTTATTCAATGAAATGACATAAAATTGCGAGCCAGATTGCTGAATTACAGATGTATAGCCGTGGTGTCTTTTTTAGCGAATTGGCAAAAGCTCAGCAATTTAAAATACTCAGGGCAAAAACATGAGGAATAAATTGCTGATTAAATCAACTGTATGTTTTTAAGACTGAATCAATCAAAGTCTTATTGCGTAACATTTGAAAGCTAACTATTGTTATACTGTTTGCATAACGTTTTTGAAGGGCAACATAACAATGATCAACGACGATCAAAACACAACGACTTCTCTTGACCTTGCTCAAATCCGTGAGGATATTGACTCTGTAGATCAACAGATTCAACAGCTTATTAATCGACGAGCAAAATTGGCTGAAGCTGTCGCAAAGGCAAAATTTGCTGCTGAAGAGAATCCTTTGTTTTACCGTCCTGAACGTGAAGCACAAGTTTTACGCAATGTTATGCAGCGTAATGAAGGGCCATTGTCTGATTTGACCATGGCGCGTTTATTCCGTGAAATCATGTCTGCGTGTCTGGCATTGGAAGCCCCACAAAGTATTGCTTTCCTTGGGCCTGTGGGTACTTATACCCATTCAGCAGTACTGAAACACTTTGGTCAGGATGCGATTGTCCGTCCATTGCCAACCATCGATGAAGTATTCCGTGAAGTCGAAGCTGGCAGTGCGCATTATGGTTTGGTGCCGGTCGAAAACTCATCTGAAGGTGTGGTGAACCATACTTTGGACTGTTTTAAATCTTCGCATTTGAATGTAATTGGTGAAGTGGAACTGCGTATTCATCATCAATTTCTGGTGTCATCCAATACCCGTAAAGACAGCATTAAACAGATTTATGCCCATCAGCAAACCTTGGCGCAATGCCGAAAATGGTTAGATGCTCATTATCCAGGCGTGGAACGCGTTGCCTTAAGTTCAAATGCCGAAGCTGCACGCCGTATTCGCAATGAATGGCATTCCGCAGCGATTGCGTCAGAAGTGGCTGCCAATATTTATGACCTGGAAATCCTGCACAGCAATATTGAAGATAATCCGGAAAATACCACACGTTTCTTGGTGATTGGCCGTGAAAAAGTGCCGCCAAGTGGTAATGATAAAACTTCATTGCTGATCTCTGCACATGACCGTGCCGGTGCTTTACTGGAAATTTTGGCTCCATTTGCCAAACATAACATCAGTCTAACCAGTATTGAAACTCGTCCTGCATTGCCTGAAAAATGGGCCTATGTTTTCTTCATTGACTTAGAAGGTCATGTTGATCAGGACAATGTCAAAGCGGCAATTGAAGAAATTCGTCCTTTAGTGAAAGAAGTTCGAGTATTGGGTTCATATCCGATTGCAGTATTGTAAATCTTATCCATCAAAGTCGTGGTCAATTTTGACAATGAAGTTGGCCAGCTTTATCACTTGAAATAACTGGAAGAGTAACATGTCGTTTGTCCCTGCCAATGAAGGCATCTCAAAGTTAAAGCCTTATCAACCAGGTAAACCTATTAGTGAACTTGAGCGTGAGTTAGGGATTACTGATATTGTCAAATTAGCCTCGAATGAAAACCCGTTGGGTTGTTCTGACAAAGTCAAACAGGCTGTGGCAGCTGAATTGGCAGAAATTGGCCGCTATCCGGATGGTGGCGGTTTTATCTTAAAAGACCAGATTCAGGCACAATTCGGTGTGACCGCTGACCGTATTACTTTAGGTAATGGTTCAAACGACTTGCTGGAAATGTTTGCCCGCGCATTCGTTTCAGAGAAAGACTCGGTGATTTATAGCCAGCATGCTTTTGCCGTGTATGCTTTGGTGACTCAAGCCATTAATGCAGAAGCTATTGAAGTGCCGGCCAAAGGTTTTGCTCACGATCTGGATGCCATGGCAGCAGCAATTAAAGACAATACCAAATTAGTCTTTATTGCCAATCCAAATAACCCGACGGGAACCTGGTTTGAAGAAGCTGAATTTGAAAGCTTCATGCAAAAAGTTCCGGCAAATGTCATCGTTGTTCTGGATGAAGCCTATGTGGAATATTTCCCTGAAAACTTCAACAGCTTAAAATTCTTAGAACAATATCCAAACATTATTGTCAGTCGTACCTTGTCTAAATGTTATGGTCTGGCTGCACTACGTGTTGGTTTTGCCTTGGCATCGGTGGAAGTGACCGATTACCTGAACCGTATCCGTCAGCCATTCAATGTCAACCATTTAGCCATGGTTGCTGCAGTTGCTGCACTCAAGGATGAAGACTTTATCGAGCAATCGCGTGTGGTGAACAAGGCGGGTATGGCACAGCTCGAAGCTGGTTTTAAAGCGCTGGGTTTAAACTATGTGCCTTCACGTGCCAACTTTATTTTGGTCGATGTACAGGCTGATCCTGCTCAGACCTTCAATGCCTTGTTAAAAGAAGGCGTGATTGTACGTCCTGTGGGTATTGCAAATCATCTGCGTGTATCGATTGGTACAGAAGCGGAAAATGCGAAGTTCCTGACAGCACTGGCGAAAGTACTTGATTTAGCGCCTGATGCGGTAGAGGAAAAAGCTTAAGCCATGTCTCAGCCACTGTTTGAAAAAGTTGCCTTTATTGGACTTGGACTGATTGGCTCAAGTCTGGCTCGTGTCATCATTGCGGAAAAACTGGCGAAGCAGATTGTTGCCTCTACACGCTCACAGAAAACGCTGGATGATGCAAAAGCGCTTGGACTGATTCAAGAGGGCTATAGCAATCCCGTAGAAGCGGTGCAAGGTGCAGATCTGGTGGTTTTGGCTTTACCTGTGCGGGCAACGCAAAAGGTGTTAGAAACCATCAAGCCTTATCTGTCAGAGAACACCATCATTACCGATGTGGGCAGTACCAAAGGCAATGTGGTGGATGCAGCCAAAGCCGTATATGGTGAAAACCTGCCGGCAGGTTTTGTTCCAGGTCATCCGATTGCGGGTGCGGAACATACTGGCGTGCATGCAGGTAAGGTCGATTTGTTTGCCAACCATAAAGTGATTTTGACACCGCTTCCAAGCAGTGGTGACTGGGCCGTGGATAAACTGGTTCAACTGTGGCAAGCTGCAAAAGCAGAAGTGATTTGCATGGATGTGGACAAGCACGATGAAGTGCTGGCCCATACCAGCCATCTTCCGCATTTGATGGCCTTTAACCTGGTTGAGCAACTGGCCAACCGGGAAGATAATCTGGATATTTTCCGTTATGCCGCTGGTGGCTTTCGTGATTTTTCCCGAATTGCGGCGAGTGACCCGCAAATGTGGCATGACATCTTTTTTGCCAATAAAAAAGCAATTTTAAATGCAGTGGATGGCTTTGAGCAGCAACTGGCTCAAATTCGCAAACTCATTGAAGATGAAAATTCCAAGGCATTGATCGGACTGTTGGAGCATGCACAGGCGGCTCGTCAGCATTTTAATCATATGCTCGCTAAAAAACCTTTGATGGAGAACGATAAAGTGACACAACAATTTACCATTTTGCCGGGTGATAAGACATTTAAAGGTAAATTTACCGTGCCAGGTGACAAATCTGTGTCACACCGCTCCATCATGTTTGGTGCGATTGCTGAAGGTACTACCCATGTCACCGGTTTTTTGGAAGGTGAAGATGCCTTGGCAACGCTGCAGGCATTCCGTGATATGGGCGTAAGCATTGAAGGGCCTAAAAATGGTGAAGTAACTATTCATGGCGTAGGAATGAATGGTTTAAAAGCCCCGGCAAGTGCCTTATACATGGGCAACTCGGGTACTTCTATGCGTCTGCTTTCAGGCATGTTGTCTGCACAGCAGTTTGATTCAGTCATGACCGGTGATGCCTCATTGTCTAAACGTCCAATGGAACGTATTGCCAAACCTTTACGTGAAATGGGTGCGCAGATTCAGACTACAGGTGAGCGCGGTACGCCACCTGTTTCCATTACCGGCAATCAAAAGCTCAAAGGTATTCATTATGACTTACCTATGGCATCGGCTCAGGTAAAATCAGGTATTTTATTGGCAGGCCTTTGGGCTGAAGGTGAAACGGTGGTGACTGAACCTGAACCGACCCGTGACCACTCCGAACGTATGCTACGTGCTTTTGGTTATGAAGTGAAAACCGAAGGCAACCGCATTTTACTGCAAGGTGGTGGTAAGTTGGTGGGTACTGACATTCAGGTTCCGTCTGATATTTCATCTGCTGCATTCTTTATGGTGGGTGCTGCCATTACTGAAGGTTCCGATGTCACTTTGGAAGCGGTAGGGATTAACCCGACCCGTACCGGTGTCATTGAAATCCTGAAACAGATGGGTGCAGATTTAACCGTTGAAAACGAACGCATTGCAGGTGGTGAACCGATTGCAGACATTCGTATTCGCGGTACACGTACCTTGCAAGGCATTCATATGCCGGAAGATCAGGTCCCATTAGCCATTGATGAATTCCCAGCTTTATTTATTGCTGCAGCTTGTGCTGAAGGTCAAACCATTTTAACCGGCGCTGCCGAGCTTCGCGTAAAAGAATCTGACCGTATTCAGGTGATGGCAGATGGCTTGAAAACTATGGGCATTGACTGTACGCCAACCGATGATGGCATTATTATTGAAGGTAAGGGTAAATCTGGGGATTGGTCTGCAATTTTCACAGGTGGTGAAATTGAATCGCATCATGACCACCGTATTGCCATGAGTTTCTCTATGGCTGGCTTACGGACTTCAGGTGCAATCAACATTGTCGGTACCGAAACGGTTGCAACCAGTTTCCCGACATTCACTGAACTTGCAAATCAAGCCGGTTTAGCGATTCAGGTGAGTGAGTAATTAGTCTAATTTTGTAGATTTGTTAGAAAACAGCCAAGCTTTTGCTTGGCTGTTTTGTTTTTATTGCTTATGCTAAAACCATACAACAATAATGTCTTTGGATACACAGATGAGAAAATTACAATTTACTGCAAACTGTGAAAAGCATAATCATGTGTCACAGCAACCGAATGACTGTTATGTGACTCAGGAATATGTTGCGGATTTATTGTCTAAAGAACTGGGTCAATATGGTTTTCAAACCTTGTCGCAAAGTGGTGATCAGGTTGCTGTAAGTGTAGACAATCAATCCTTGCCTTTATCTGTCACTTGTCAGAGTCATGATGCAGAAGGGCATCTGGTCTGTGAGATCACCTCGTACCCAGATGAAGATCAGGATTGGCTAGAACGAATTACTGAACAAAGCTTATTAAACCAATTGGCTCAAGCAGTAGAAAATACCTTAAAAGAAGATGAATCTTTTAGTGGGTTTGAGTGGAAAAGCTAAATATTTTTAATGAATAAATGAATGAAAAAGGAGGCAATCAGCCTCCTTTTTTATTTTTATAACGTTTGAGCGTAGCAGCTAAAAAGTATCCTCCAGAGAGGGTATTTTGACTTAAGGGTTGATAAGGAAACGAGAAATAGCCACACGCAATTGCTTTAAATAGCCCGTAAAGAAGTGATTGGCACCTGGTAAAACAGTAATTAAATGGCATTGTGGTTTAGCCCATTGGATGAGATCAGATAACAGGGTTACATCATCTGCTTCACCATGAATGAATAAAATATCACCTTTAATATGTGGGGTTACATAGTGGCGAACGCCTGCAACTGTTGTGGTCGGTAAACCACATAAAATGGTCTGTACAGGTTGTTGTTCAACAGGAAGCAAAGCATAGCATTTGGTCATTACATTCGCGCCAAAACTAAAGCCAGCTGCATAAAATGGCAGGTTTGAGTGTTGGCTACGTGCATATTGAATCACGTTCAAAGTATCTTTGGTTTCACCATTGCCTTCGTCATGTACTCCAGCACTTTGACCAGAACCACGAAAACTTGGACGATAGACGACATAACCACGCTCAAGAAACATCTGAGCAAGCAGCGCTGGCACTTTATGCTGTGGAGTACCGCCTTGTAAGGGGTGGGGGTGACATACAACCGCGAATCCTTTCACTTCCCCTTGAGGATAATCAACAAAAATTTCCAGTTGACCTGCAGGGCCTTGCATGAAAATTTGCTCGGACATGTAACTACCGATAAATAACAGGGAGAATAGGATATTTTAGCGATAATGTTCATTTAAAACACGAATTGGAAATAAAATAACGCTACTGTTATAGTTTGTTTACTTATTCTTTAATCCGGTTGTCCATGCTCGCCTTAATTTCACCTGCCAAGACTTTAGACTATGAATCTGCACTTCCAACAGATATCTATACCTTGCCAAGATTGCTGGAACATTCACAAGAACTTATCGATGTGAGTCGTCATCTTTCTGCTACAGATATTGCCAATTTAATGAGTGTAAGTGAAAAAATTGCCAAGTTAAATGTCGAGCGCTTTAATGACTGGCAACCGGAATTTAATTTTTCCAATGCACGGCAGGCTTTATTTGCCTTTAAGGGCGATGTATATACAGGTTTAGATGCCTATGCTCTTGGTGAGCAAGATATTGCGTATGCACAGCAGCATTTGCGTATGTTGTCTGGACTTTATGGTTTGCTACGTCCTTTGGACTTGATGATGCCGTATCGTCTGGAAATGGGCACCAAACTCAAAAATTTACGTGGTCATAATCTGTATGAATTTTGGGGTGAACATATTACCCATTTAATCAATGCTGATTTAGAACAGGCGAATTCGGAGCTATTGGTGAATATTGCTTCGGATGAATATTACAAGTCGGTAAAACCAAGCAAAATTAAGGCGCAAATTATTAAGCCAGTGTTTCTGGACCAGAAAAATGGCAAATATAAAGTGATCAGTTTTTATGCCAAAAAAGCACGTGGTTTGATGGCACGTTTTATCATTGAAAACCAACCAGAATGTACTGAGGATTTAAAATCATTTAATATGAATGGTTACTATTTTGATGCGGATAGTTCGCTAAAAGGTGAACTGGTCTTTAAACGTGATGAACAGCAAGCCGCCTAAATGATTCAATAAGTAAAAAAAAATCCCGATGAATTTTCGGGATTTTTTATAAAAAATAAATATAATTTTGGATATTTTTTGCAATATGTTTTGTGTATTCTTTTGTTTAGTATTAGATAAAGTTTTTTGAATAATAAAATTTTGTTATGAAAAAATTATTGATTCCTATCTTTATTTTTGCAGTATTTATGCTGGGGTGTGTGGTTTATCACGACAATCAAATGAAAAAAAGACAGGAAGTAGATCAATTGATTCAGGATGCTCATCAGTCATTGAAGATAGTGAATAGCAATCCGAATAATGCTGCTTTAGGCTCGGTTGAAATTGTAGATATAGATTCTTCAGAGCTTTCGCAGGTAAAATACAAGCAGTTCTAGCGATTGAATTTTTACTGTATGTTTGATAAATATTAACAAATAATTGAAATTTAATTAAAAATAAATTTTAGAAATAATAAAAAAGCATTGTGTTATAATTTGCCAAGATTTTAATTGAATCATTATATTTATATTGTAAGTGTTTGATTCTTTTTATCTAACTAGGCTGCATAAAAGTTATGCGGCTTTTTTGTTTACAGTTTCTGTCATTTGGCTATTTAATCGCCAGTGAAAACTTGTGCAAAATACTTGTTTTTGAATGGAAATATTGGCATATCCATTGCTTGGACATCTATAAACTTAATGATGATTTGAGAAACGGATCATTAATTTTATAGCGTGCTCACGGCATAAAGTTTACTTACAGGGGTAAAGTCATGACGACTCCTAATCCATCTTCAGAGAATATGCTGGAACGCTTATTTAAGCTTAGCGAAAACAAAACCAGTTTTCGTACAGAGGTTCTTGCAGGTGTAACCACTTTCTTAACCATGTGTTACATCATTATTGTCAATCCAATGATTTTATCCGAAACCGGTATGGATCATGGGGCTGTCTTTGTTGCAACCTGTCTTGCAGCCGCAATTGGCTGTTTGGTGATGGGACTTGTTGCGAATTATCCGATTGCACTTGCACCGGGTATGGGCCTGAATGCTTACTTTACCTATTCGGTGTGTATGGGCATGGGTATACCTTGGCAAACGGCACTGGCTGCCGTGTTTGTCTCGGGGCTGGTGTTTATTGCCATCAGTATGTTCAAAATCCGTGAAGCGATTGTTAATGCCATTCCTATGTCGCTGAAATTTGCGATTGGCGGGGGTATTGGCTTATTCCTTGCACTGATTGCATTAAAGAATTCAGGCATTATTGTCGATAATCCGGCAACGCTTGTAGGCTTGGGTGACTTGAAACAGCCGACAGTATTGCTGACCTTGCTGGGTTTTCTGATGATTGTGGTGATGCATCACTTTAAAATCCGTGGTGCCATTATTATCAGTATTCTGGTCATTACCGCTATTGCTACAGCAATGGGCTTGAACGAGTTTAAGGGTGTGGTGGGTGCCATTCCATCGATTGCTCCAACCTTCCTGCAAATGGACTTCCAAGGCTTATTCACTGCTAGCTTGGTGGGTGTTATCTTTGTGTTCTTCTTGGTCGATTTGTTTGACTCAACAGGTACCTTGGTGGGTGTTTCGCATCGTGCCGGCCTGTTAAAAGATGGAAAATTACCACGGTTGAAAAAAGCACTTTTTGCGGATTCAACTGCAATTGTTGCAGGTGCAGCTTTGGGTACATCTTCAACAACGCCTTATATTGAATCGTCTGCTGGTGTTGCTGCAGGTGGCCGTACCGGTTTGACCGCTGTAGTCGTTGCTGTGTTATTTGTGCTGTGTTTATTTCTGGCACCTTTAGCGCAATCGGTTCCAGGTTTTGCTACAGCGCCAGCATTGCTGTTCGTGGGTGTGTTAATGATCCAGGGAATCGTGCATATTGATTGGGATGATATTACTGAAGCCGTTCCTGCTTTTTTAACCATCGTCTGCATGCCATTTACCTATTCAATTGCCGATGGTATTGCGATGGGCTTTATCAGCTACGCATTAATCAAGCTTTTAACAGGTAAAGCGAAAACTGTACCTTACATGGTTTGGATTGTTGCTGCACTTTGGGCATTGAAATTTGCTGTATTTGGCGGCTAATTCACCCCATCCAGAATAGGGTGTAAACTTAGTTTGCACCCTTTTTTATTTTTAGAGAAAGGTTTTATAAGGATAAGATATGAATCAAATCGAGCTTATTCAAGCGATGCCAAAGGCAGAGTTACACGTACATATTGAAGGTACTTTTGAGCCTGAGCTTATGTTCGAGATTGCTCAACGCAATCATATTGATATTCCGTATAAATCTGTTGAGGAAGTCAAACAGGCGTATAACTTCCACAATTTACAGTCTTTCCTCGACATCTATTATGCCGGTGCCAATGTACTGATTCATGAACAGGATTTTTATGATCTGGCTTGGGCATACTTTGAAAAATGTGCTGCCGATAACGTGGTGCATAGCGAAATGTTCTTCGATCCACAAACCCATACCGATCGAGGTATTGCTTTTGAAATTGTAATTAAGGGTTTAAAACGTGCCTGTGATGATGCAAAAGCCAAATTCGGCATTACATCGCATTTGATTATGTGCTTCTTGCGTCATTTAAGCGAAGAAGCTGCATTTGAAACTTTAGAGCAAGTGCTACCCTATAAAGATCAAATTATTGGGGTAGGGTTGGATTCAAGTGAAGTCGGGCATCCACCGGCTAAATTTGAACGCGTGTTTGCCAAAGCACGAGAAGAAGGCTTTTTGGTAGTCGCCCATGCCGGTGAAGAAGGACCTGCTGAATATGTATGGCAAGCTTTGGATCTGCTGCATGTGAACCGCGTGGACCATGGGGTACGCTCTGAAGAAGACCCAAAACTGATGCAACGTTTAATTGCCGAAAAAATGCCGTTAACCGTTTGTCCTTTAAGTAATTTAAAGCTTTGTGTGGTAGAGGATATGGCACAGCACAATATCCGTCGTCTATTGCAACAAGGCGTACATGTTACGGTCAATTCAGATGATCCTTCATATTTTGGTGGATACATGAATGATAATTTCATTGCGATTACCCAAGCGCTGGATTTAACCAATGCGGAGCTTAAGCAGTTGGCTAAAAACTCGTTTGAAGCCTCCTTTATTTCTGATGCGGAAAAACAAAAATGGGCTCAAGAAATTGATGCCTTAGTGTAATTGAGTCTCATCAAGTTTGATCTTGATTCAGCCGGTTCATTTATGGGTCGGTTGAATGCTAAGGTGTTAAAAATTAGGTTCTAATGTGAAAAAGAGTTTTTGCTGGATATTTGCTATCTGTTTATTGATTGGTTCGGTATCGGTTTTTGCAACGAATAAAAATCAGTCATTAACTCAGAAAATGTTGAAACCTGTAATTGAGCAAGGTTGCAAAAGTGAATTAAATGATTCAAAAATCTGGCAATCAGCAGCTTTATTTATGAATACAGAACGGCAAAATTCGGCACAAAAACAAATCTGTGGTTGCGTGGGCGAACATGCCTTGCAGGATATTTCAGCCAAAGAATTGGCTATGGCATCCATGAGTGAGTCGGCAAAAAATAGCCTGATTAAACAGGCGGTGATGAATAGTGTGAAAGGCTGTGCTCAAGACGCTTTGAAATAATGGATAGCGATAAATTGAGTTATAAAAAAAGCCGCATTGCTGAATTTAGAATGCGGTTTTTTTATTGGGCATGAGCAGATTATTTTGCTTGGCGGGTCATGCTGCGCAAAATATTATCTTTATCAATAAAATGATGTTTTAATGCTGCTGCAATATGACCGATGACAAGTAAACCTGCGAACCAAGACAAATAAATGTGTACAGGTTTAACAATGGCTAACAGGTCAGGGTCTTCTTGTACCAAGCGTGGAATTTCAAATAAATATAAAACTGGTGCCGGATGTCCCGCACTCCAGCTAAACAAACAGCCGGTAATCGGGAGCGCCAGTAACATGATATATAGGGCTAAATGTCCCAGGTGTGCCAAGACTTTCATGAAAGGTGACATGCTGTCGGGCAGTGCCGGAACAGGGTGGGTATAGCGCCAAAAAATACGAATCAGGACCAGAAAGATAATGGTGGTGGCGATGTTCTTATGTAAGCTAATGACCTGACCTTTAAAGCTGCCATCGACCTCATAACTTAAAAAATTTCCGCTATAAAAACCAATGCCCCATGCGGCAATAAAAATAGCAGCCATGAGCCAATGAAGCATTTGTGCTGTACGCGTATAGTATTGTGATGTGTTGTTCATGTTATTTATACCCAACCCACATGTCATTTTAAAAGTCTGTGTATGCTAATCAAATAACACATTATTAAAAATGATGAATATAGAACGAAGCGTATATTTCTTGCAACACTGGGGAATTGCATGTTTTTCAGTCAAGCAAGATGAGTGGGGAAAATTCAGTTGAAATATACATTTCTTCCTTGGCTAAGTTTCGGCAAAATATGTGCAACAAATTTTATACCTAGGGATTAAGCTGTGAAAAAATTAATTGCAGTACTTGCACCTCTCGCTTTGGTTTTAACTGCTTGTGTAGCAACGGATACAACTACAGGCACAACATCTACTACGCAATCAGCAACTCAGCAGCTCGGCACTGCTGCAATTAAAATTGCAATTAATGCGAAATGTACTACTGAATTGAATACTATTCCTGCTTGGCAGAATGCAACGAAATTAATGACTGCAACTCAAAAGCAAAATATTCAGACTGAAATTTGTGGTTGTGTAAGTGACAAAGCACCACAAAGTGTAACAGCAGTCGATTTGGCTACAGCTGCGATTGATCCGGCAGCGCGCAATACTATTGTTTCAAATGCAGTGACTAAAACCATTAATGCTTGTGTTGCTGAAGCTGTGAAATAATACAGATTAAATTCGTGTTAAAATTAAAGAGGCTGATGTTATTCAGCCTCTTTTTTTGTAGGTAAAGCGTTGATGAAAATTGCGGGTGTAGATGAAGCGGGGCGTGGTCCCTTGGTTGGTTCGGTGGTTGCGGCTGCGGTTATTTTAGATCCCAATAATCCGATTGAAGGTTTAAATGACTCTAAAAAACTTAGCGAAAAAAAGCGTGAAAAATTATTTATAGAAATACAAGAGAAAGCCTTGGCCTGGGCTATTGCTGAAGCCAGTCATGAAGAAATAGATGAGATCAATATTCTCCAGGCGTCTTTGTTGGCTATGCGTCGTGCTGTAGAAGCTTTGCAGCTTCAGCCAGAGCATGTACTGGTTGATGGTAATAAAGTCCCACAAGGCTTAGTGATGAGCTGTGATGCGGTGGTGGGTGGGGATGCCCTGCATGCAGAAATTTCTGCAGCCAGTATTCTGGCAAAAGTAACCCGTGACCGTGAAATGGTTGTGCTGGATCAGCAATATCCGCACTTTGGTTTTGCCAAACACAAGGGTTATCCAACCAAAGCTCACTTTGAAGCCATTGCTGAACATGGTGTGATTGATCAGCATCGCCGTAGTTATGCACCGGTTAAAAAGGCTTTGGCCTTGCTGGAATAGAAATAACCCGTAGATAAATTTAAAGCGGCTATATAGCCGCTTTATTAGAACAATCTTTAATGTTTAACGATTAAAGTCATTCTGGGTATTCTGTGGGAAATTATCTTCTTCAAAAGAAGGCTGATAATCCTGATCAAGGTGTTGCAGGTGTTCGTGCATAGCGCGCTCATGTTGAATTCGTTGATAAATTTCTTCACGATGAACAGATACTTCTTTTGGAGCATTTACGCCAATACGAACCTGATTACCTTTTACGCCAAGCACAGTTACACTGACTTGATCCCCAATCATTAATGTTTCACCGACACGTCGGGTTAGAATCAGCATGTTTATCTCCTTGCAAAACGCTAAACGTGCAATTGATTTTAAATTTTAAAAAACACAACCTTATACAAACAAAATATTAACAGAATGAATCCCTCAAAAGTTTAACAGGATACATTTCATTAATATTTTAAAATCCTCGGTTTCAAATATAACAGAGCCACTATAAAAAAAACTATAGTGGCTCTGTTCTTTTTGTCGTATTTCGCAAATTTTGTTCAACAATGATCAGAAATTTGCTACTACGAATTAAGCACGCGCGCTTGATTCGCCAGATTCACGGTCTAAACCGAAAGCCGTGTGAAGAGTGCGCACAGCAAGTTCTAAATAATTTTCTTCAATGATCACAGAAATTTTGATTTCTGAAGTTGAAATCATCAAGATGTTAATGCCTTCTTCAGCTAGAGCAGTAAACATTTTGCTTGCCACGCCAGCATGTGAGCGCATACCTACACCCACGATAGACACTTTAACGATGTCTGAACGAGTCGCAACTTCACGTGCACCAATTTCTTTCGCAGTTTGCTCCAGAATTGTTTTTGCTTTAGTGAACTCACCACGGTTGACCGTGAAAGTGAAGTCAGTGGTACCATCTTCTTCCACATTCTGGATGATCATATCGACTTCGATATTCGCTGCACCGATTGGCGCCAGGATTTTGGATGCAATGCCAGGTAGGTCAGGCACACCCAAGATAGTCAATTTTGCTTCGTCACGGTTAAACGCGATACCAGAGATAATTGGCTGTTCCATGTTGTCTTCCAATTCAGTAGTAATAAGAGTTCCGACGTTGTTTTTGAAGTCTTCGTCAAATGCGCCATCATCGTCGTTATCGAAGCTTGATAGTACGCGTAAAGGCACCTGATATTTACCGGCAAATTCAACTGAACGGATTTGCAGGACTTTCGAACCAAGTGATGCCATTTCCAGCATTTCTTCAAAAGAAATGCGATCCACTTTTTTCGCTTTTGGTGCAACACGTGGGTCGGTGGTATAAACCCCATCCACGTCTGTATAAATTTGGCATTCATCTGCTTTGAGCGCAGCTGCAAGTGCCACACCAGAAGTATCTGAACCGCCACGACCTAAAGTCGTTGTGTTGCCAAATTCGTCAAAACCTTGGAAACCGGCAACAACAAGTACACGGCCAGCATCTAGGTTTTCAGTTAATACGTCAGTATCAATCGATTCAATGCGGGCTTTGTTAAATGCGCTGTCGGTTTTGATGCCAACCTGGCGACCAGTCAGTGATTTTGCTTCTACTCCAATGGAGTTAAGCGCCATCGCTAACATAGAAATCGTAACCTGTTCACCTGTAGACACCATCTGGTCTAATTCACGTGGATCAGGGGTTTCGGTAATGGCCTTCGCTAAAGCAAGCAGGCGATTGGTTTCGCCACTCATTGCTGATACAACCACCACTACCTTGTGGCCGTGGTCATGCCAGCGCTTTACACGACGAGCAACATTTAAAATGCGCTCGGGAGTACCCATTGAGGTACCGCCATATTTTTGAACGATTAATGCCATAGTTGTTCCATAAAAGCCATGATCCTGAATTACCTTTTCAGGATCAGTTACACAAAAAGTGAAGTTTTATTTTGCTTCAAGCCAAGCAGTTAAATCTGCCATCACTGTTGCAAACTTCTCGTTAAGTGGCGCGCCACCTTGTGCCAAGTCAGGTTTACCACCACCTTTACCACCCAGCTCGGTAGCCAAGTGTTTGATGATGTCACCTGCTTTAATATTTGCAGTAAAGTCTTTTGCTACAGAAGCAAGAAGGCTAACTTTGTCGCCCTCTACAGCTGCAAGTACAATTACTGCGTTGTCTAATTTAGACTTCACACCGTCATGCAGGTTACGAAGCGATTTTGCATCCATACCTTGAACAGTGGTAATAAGTGTTGAACGACCAGCAACAGTTTGAACTTGGCTTAAAAGTTCAGCTGCCTGGAAGTTCGCCAATTTTTGGTTCAATTGTTCAATCTGTTTTTGCAATTGATGTGCAGTTTCAACAGTTGCTTCAACTTTTTCAATAGTTTGATCTTTTTGTGCTTTTAACACGCTGTTGATGTGCTGAATATCACTATCCGCTTTTTGTACGACTTCAACCGCTTTAGTACCGGTTACCGCTTCAATACGACGTACACCTGCTGCAACACCACCTTCAGAAGTGATTTTAAACAGACCGATATCACCGGTGCGTTTAACGTGAATACCACCACAGAGTTCGATCGAGAAGTTTTTCTCATCCTTGATTGAACCCATAGAAAGTACACGAACTTCGTCACCGTATTTTTCACCGAACAACATCATCGCGCCTTTTTCTTTGGCAGCTTCAATGTCTAAAAGTTCAGTAGAAACAGCAGTATTGGCAATCACTTCACGGTTTACAATACGTTCAACTTGTTGCAGCTGTTCGAAAGTCACCGGTTGGTCGTTGGCAAAGTCAAAACGTAAAATGTCAGATGCAACCAATGAACCTTTTTGCTGTACATGTGAGCCCAATACTTGGCGAAGGGCAGCATGCAACAAGTGAGTTGCAGAGTGGTTGCGTGCAGTTGCTTCACGAATGTCTGCTTTTACAATAGCTTCAACAGATTGAGTGGCTTTTAAGCTACCCATGGTCACGATACCTTGGTGAACAAAAGCGCCACCAGACTTCTTGGTATCCTGAACTTCGAAGATACCGGTATCGTTTTTGAAGATCCCTGTATCACCGATTTGACCACCGCTTTCTGCATAGAAAGGCGTTTGGTTCAATACGATCAGTGCTTCGTCGCCTTCATGAACTTCTTCAACTTGTTCGCCATCTTTGTAGATTGCAACAATCTGGCCTTGAGCTTGAGTGGCTTCATAACCTTCAAACTGGGTTTCACCTTCAACTTTTACAATGCTGTTGTAGTCGATGGCAAATTTACCTGCATCACGTGCCCGTTGACGTTGTGCAGCCATTTCAACTTCAAAACCAGCTTCATCAATGGTTAATTCACGTTCACGTGCGATGTCAGCCGTTAAGTCAGTTGGGAAGCCGTAAGTGTCGTACAGTTTGAATACTGTTGCGCCAGGAATCACTGAACCTTTCAGATTTGTTAATTCGCCTTCAAGCAATTTCAAACCTTGCTCTAAAGTTTTAGCAAATTGTTCTTCTTCTTTAAGAAGCTGTGCTTCGATGCGTGCTTGGTTAACTGCAAGTTCAGGATATGCAGCACCCATCACATCAATCAAAGGTTGCAACATTTTGTAGAAGAATGAGCCAGTCGCACCCAGTTTGTTACCGTGACGAACTGCGCGGCGGATGATACGACGTAGCACATAACCACGGCCTTCGTTAGAAGGGTTCACGCCATCTGCAATAAGGAAGCAGCATGAGCGTGCATGGTCGGCAACTACTTTAAGCGAAGCAGGGTAGTCAACTGGTTTGTTTGCAGCTTTTGCAGCAGCTTCAATTTCAGTGGTATCTAGACCAATGATTTCAGCAGCAGCTTTTAATAAATGTTGGAACAGGTCGATTTCGTAGTTTGAGTTTACGTGTTGTAAAACTGCAGAAATACGTTCCAGGCCCATACCTGTATCTACAGATGGTGCTGGAAGAGGGTGAAGGACGCCATCAGCAGTACGGTTGAACTGCATGAATACGTTGTTCCAGATTTCAATGAAACGGTCGCCATCTTCTTCAGGAGTACCCGGTAAGCCACCCCAAATGTGGTCGCCATGGTCAAAGAAGATTTCAGAACATGGACCACAAGGACCAGTGTCACCCATTGCCCAGAAGTTGTCAGATGCGTATTGACCACCTTTGTTATCGCCAATACGGATGATGCGAGATGCATCTAAGCCAATTTCTTTGTTCCAGATGTCGAAGGCTTCGTCATCGGTGTGGTAAACCGTGGCATAGAGTTTGTCTTTTGGTAAGCCTAGCCATTGCTCATTAGTCAAAAAATCCCAGGCAAATTTGATCGCATCACGTTTGAAATAATCACCAAAAGAGAAGTTACCTAACATCTCAAAAAAAGTATGGTGACGTGCGGTATAACCGACGTTGTCTAAGTCGTTGTGTTTACCACCGGCACGTACACATTTTTGTGAAGATGTTGCGCGAACATAATCACGTTTTTCAAGACCGAGGAAGCAGTCTTTGAACTGGTTCATACCAGCGTTGGTGAATAATAATGTTGGGTCGTTGGCAGGAACCAGAGAACTCGACGCGACACGTGTATGCCCTTGCGATTCAAAATAGCTTAAAAAAGCTTCGCGAATTTCAGCTGATGTCATAAAACGAGTACTCACAACCAAGTCACTCCATAAATCTTGTATTTGGCTAATAGCATGTCAAGCAAGTCTTACTTTTATAAAGCTGGCTTGAGATACTGGCTTAAAATTTTAAAACGCTAAAGTATAACGGAAAAAGCCGCATGCACCAATCACTTTCAGGCGAATTAATCACAATTCTATTTAAGCTGTATTTAGGTTTCTTGCATTCAATTTATAAGCTAAATGCAGGTATAGGCATAAGATATAAAATAAATGAAAAGTGAAGTAAATATTTTGAAGTAGCTTGGTCTTAATAAAATTTGAGGCAAAATAAGCAGGCTGAAACCCTTATTGCTTAGATATTTCATAAATACACCAGCAGAAATGGTATCGGTATCTGGTTAAAATCCATTAACATAGAGCGGTGTTTACATCTACCCAAGAGTTAAGGATATCTAATGCAACGAGTAGCCATTAATGGTTTCGGGCGAATTGGTCGCAATGTATTACGGGCTTGGTTTGAAAATCCTAAAGATTTTCATTTTGATATCGTAGCCATTAACGATATTGCAGATGTAGAGACGCTGGTTCACTTATTCAAATACGACAGCACGCATGGCCGCTTTAAGGGCAAGGTCGAAGTGCTTTTGCAAGATGAGCAGATTTTTTTACATATTTCGGCCGGACTGGCGCAATTAAAAGTACAGGTCTTTTGTCAGCAACAGCCTGAAAGCCTGCCTTGGAATGATTTGAATATTGACGTGGTGCTGGAGTGTACCGGTTTATTCCGTTCGCGTGCAGCAGCAACACAGCATATTAGCGCAGGGGCAAAACGGGTCATTATTGGCGCTGCACCATTCGATAGTGTGGATGCGGCCATTGTGTATGGGGTAAACCATCACGAAGTCAAAGCCACAGACCAGATTATTTCCAGTGTATCCTGCACTACACAAGCCCTGGTTCCTCTAGTTAAAATTATTGATGATGCTTTTGGAATCGATACTGCACTGATGACAGAAATTCATGCGGTTACGGCAGATCAGTCGGTGCTGGATCATGCGCACCGTGATTTACGCCGTGCCCGTGCTTCAGGTCACAATATTATTCCAACCACATCTTCGGCATTGGCTGCGTTAAAACGGGTGATGCCGAAAATGGAAGAGCGGATAGATGGTTATTCCATACGCGTACCGACCATTAATGTGGCTGCTATTGACCTTACTTTTGTTGCGCAGTCGCATGTTACAGCACATAAAATTAATGAAATCCTGATCAAATCGGCACGTCAGGATTATGCGGAAATTATGGATGTTACCGATGAACCTCTGGTTTCATCAGACTTTAACCATTCGCCTTATTCATTGATTGTGGATTTGAGCCAAACCATGGTGGTTGGACATCAGGCCAAAGTTTTTGCCTGGTATGACAACGAATGGGGGTATGCGAATCGCTTGCTGGATTTATGTGAGTCATTTACCCGATAAATGATCCATGCCTTTATTTAAAGATGATTGTGAGTGAGATGAGTTTTTTCATCTTGCTGCTTTGGAAATTGATCGAATTGCATAGCGTGCGGTTGTAAATAGTGAGACCTGTAACTCAATTATTATCAATTTGTTCGAATGGTTGATTTGTTGTTGAGTAAAGATCTTGCCTTGAGTAGGATGAATAGACTGCTATGAAGTTCCATGTGTTAGAAATAGCAGTGGATTAGCGGCTCAACGTCGACTCATAATAATGCTTATAATAAATACAATTCCAGCACGGTTAATTTTATATTCTATTTGAAAATTATAAGCTTTTTAAAACTTAATCTTATGGATTCACGGTAAAGATACGCCATGAATCAATAACACGGGTAGCGCATCTATGTTGATATTTATATGGGGATTTATTTTCCTTTTAGCCATAGCAGTGATTTTTTTGATTTGGGCACAATTTACCAATCAAGGTGCTGCCCTCAGTGAAATTCAGTTGAATCAACAATTGGAAACAAAAGTGATTCATCTGGAAGAGAATCTTAAAAAAACTCTGGAAATTATGCAGGATCTGGCGAAGAAAATGCATATTCAGCAAGAAGTGATTGAGAAGACCACGACTAAACTGAGTCAGGTTGAATCACAAAATGCTGAATTGGTCGGGATATTGGCAAAAGTCAGTTCTGCTGATAAACCCTTGCTATAGCTATAATTTATTACGAATTTACTTTATATCAGCAGCATTCTTAAAACTGCGGCAGATGCCATGCTTATGGCCACCGTGGGTAATAAAGAAAAATGTGATGCTGCAATCAGGGTAATGACTATTGCAATCATATCGGCAGGGTTGTCTTTAACAAAATACGGTGCAATGACCGAGATTAGCACGCAGCCAGGCACAACCTGCATAATTTGGCATTGCAGTTACAGAATCATTCTATATTTCAGAAAATTCATGGTCACCACCGAATTTGCATGCCAGCTCATCAATCGGTAATGATTTTGGTTATTCAGTTTTCAAACGCTATTAATTAGTTGGTAAAAATCGAACAAATCTGCAAAAAGTCATGTGCACTGCTAAAGTGATCGTGCTAGACTAGGAGAAATCGGGTGTGCTCCCGATTTTTTTATGCGGATTACTTCCGCGCTGACAAGTATTTAGGTTTACAACATGCCCATTTCAGAGACATGGTTATTACCTGATGGTGTAGCTGATGTATTACCAGAACAAGCGCAAGTAATTGAAGCTTTGCGCCGTGAAGCATTAGATTTCCTCGCATCTCGAGGTTATCAGCTGGTGTACACGCCATTTATCGAATACATCGAATCTCTTTCTTCTCTCTCAGAATCGAATCAAGATTTAGACTTAGCCACTTTTAAAGTAATCGACCAACTCTCTGGCCGTTTGCTTGGTGTGCGTGCCGATATGACACCGCAAGTGGCCCGTATCGATGCGCATGTACATCCAGTCGAAGGCGTAGCGCGTTATTGCTATGCTGGCACGGTTTTACACACCAAACCTCAAGGTTTTAATACCACGCGTGCACCGCTGCAATTGGGTGCGGAACTTTTTGGTTCAGACAGTATTGATGCTGACGTCGAAATGATTGACGTGATGCTCAACTTATTAAAAACTGCAAGCTTTGTGGATGGTATCCATCTGGATTTAGGTCATGTCGGCTTATTCCGTAGTCTGGTTAAACATGCAGGTTTAACCAAAGCGGAAGAAAGTCAGCTTTCGGATCTTTATCAACGCAAAGCATTGCCTGAACTGGCTGAATTTACACAAGAATTAAAATTTGGTGCAGATTTTTACGCATTAGGTCGTTATTCAAGTGATTTGGATGCATTAGAAGCCAACCTGAATGCTGAAATTATTGCAGACCCGGCATTTAAACAGGCATTTGATGCAGTAAAAACCACACGATCTGAAATTCAGGCACGCTGGCCAAACTTACATATTGGTATTGATGTTGTAGAACTTCGTTCATATCACTACCACACTGGTTTAATGTATGCGGTATATGCGCCGAACCGTGCAGCACCACTGGCTCAAGGTGGTCGTTATGACGGTATTGGTGAACACTTTGGTCGTGCACGTCCTGCAACGGGCTTCTCTTGTGACTTGTATGCACTCAGTGCAGGCCAGTTTCAGAAGGTTCAGAAGGTTGTTGCACCTAAAGGTACAGACAAAGCATTGCTTGACGCGATTGCAGCTGTGCGTGCACAAGGCTTAAGTGTTATTCAGTTATTAGGTAATGATGATTTAAACTCAATTCCGTTTGCGACTCACCAATTGGTGAATGCTGCGGGCGAGTGGACTGTCGAAAAAATTTAATCGCTAGATGGTGTGTTCATGTCACGCCATTTAGTTTTCTATTTTAACAGCATGATGTAATGAGGCTATTATGGGCAAGAATGTTGTGGTACTTGGTACCCAATGGGGCGACGAAGGCAAAGGCAAGATCGTCGACCTGCTCACAGATCAAGCGGCAGCGGTAGTTCGTTATCAAGGCGGACACAACGCAGGCCATACTCTTGTGGTTGGTGGTAAGAAAACTGTATTACACCTCATTCCATCTGGTATTTTACGTGAAAACGTACTTTGCTTAATTGGTAACGGTGTTGTTCTTTCACCTGAAGCTTTAATCAAAGAGATGGACATTCTTGAAAAAGAAGGTGTGCCAGTACGTGAACGTTTACGTATTTCTCCAAACTGTCCATTAATTCTTCCACACCACATCGCGCTTGACCAGGCACGTGAAATCAAACGTGGTAATGCGAAAATCGGTACGACTGGTCGTGGTATCGGTCCTGCCTACGAAGATAAAGTTGCACGTCGCGCAATTCGTGTTGCTGACCTTGTACGTGGTGGTGAACATCTTAAAGCTCAACTTGAAGAGCTGCTTGAATACCACAACTTCCAGTTGACTCAATTCTTCGGCGTTGAAGCAGTTAACGTTGAAGATGTGATCGCACTATGCGACGAATGGCGCAAAGTTGTAGCACCTATGGTAATCGACGTGACTGGCGAACTTCACGCATACCGTAAAGCTGGCAAAAAAATCATGTTTGAAGGCGCGCAAGGTTCACTTCTTGACGTTGACCACGGTACATACCCGTATGTAACATCTTCAAACACAACTGCTGGTGGCGTAAGCTCTGGTTCTGGTCTTGGTCCATTGCACCTTGACTATGTATTGGGTATTACTAAAGCGTACACAACTCGTGTAGGCGCTGGTCCATTCCCAACTGAACTTGTATACGATGCTGCTAACGATGTTGGTGATGCAATCGGTAAACACCTTGGTACTGTTGGTTCAGAATTTGGTGCATCTACAGGTCGTCAACGTCGTTGTGGTTGGTTCGATGCTGAAATTCTACGCCGTTCTGTAGAAGTAAACTCACTTTCTGGTATTTGCTTAACTAAACTTGACGTTCTTGACGGTTTGGAAGAAGTGAAAATCTGTGTAGGTTACGAAGCAGCTGATTCTGGTTGTGTAGGTTCTTCTGATGCGCTTGCATTCGAAACTTTAAAACCGATCTATGAAACTATGCCAGGCTGGTCTGAGTCTACTTTCGGTGCTAAATCACTAGATCAATTGCCACAAGCTGCAATTAATTATGTGAAACGTCTTGAGCAATTGATTGAATGTCCAATCGACATCATTTCAACTGGTCCAGACCGTGAAGAAACGATCGTTCTTCGCCACCCATTTGATGCTTAATTTCAAGCATTAAATTGATTGAAAAGCCTCGCTATATGCGGGGCTTTTTTATGGAATTTGATTTGAAAAATATAAAATAGAAGGGGCATGGAGATAATTTTCGCCAGACTAAAGTTGCATCCGTGCATACTGTTTAATTTAGGGGCTCTTGTTAGAATAAAAAAATATAAAATAAATCTAAGGTTATGCATGATGCATAAAAATATATCAGCAACGATGTTTTATTCATTACTGTTTGCAATGGGTGGGGCTCCGACCATTGCCATGCTGGTGATACAGGCACAAACTCAAGATCCTCAAATTATTAATGCAGCATTTATTGGATTAAGCGTCATTATTGCGTGTATTTTGGTTCCGATTGTACTGATCCAAAATGCAATTTTATTTTTGAAGCGTAAAAACGAGCAACTGGAACAGAAAATTAAACCATTTTGCCAGATATATTTGGGACTGAATATTTTATGTCTAATTTATTGGCTTAGTTTTCAATTTCTTAAATAAGCCTGTTTACATAAATGATATGATTGTGGAGAGAATATTAATTTAAAGATTATTTACTATTCCATATAATCTTTAGAAAAGAGATATCTATTTTTAAGGTGGAGATTATTATAATGAACAGCAAGCTGATGTTAAGTTTGTGTGCAGCTAGTGTAATCACTTTCTCGGGTTGTACTACTGTAGCAGATATGGCTGGGGCAGATTCATCCACATTAAATGTGACGGCTGCACAAGGCTTTAATAAAACTGTTCAGGAAGCAAACGCAAATAAAACCTTGGATACGTCATCATCTACGTATAAACGCATCAATTCGGTATTTTTACGTCTAAAACCTTATGGTGACCAAATTAACCAGACAGGTCAGAAGTTTGACTGGCAACTGGCAGTTCTAAAGTCAGATCAAATTAATGCATATGTAGCACCAGGCGGTAAGGTCGTGTTTTATACCGGTATCGTGAATAAACTCAACCTGACTGATGCAGAAATTGCTGCGGTGATGGGTCACGAGATGGTGCATGCTTTAGAAGAGCATTCTAAACAGAAAATTGGTGCACAGGCGTTAACGGATTTGGCTTTAAATATTGGTCTAGGCTATGCGGGTAATAACGTAGGACAGCTCGGTGCTGCAGCAGCACAGTTAGGTGCACAGGTGGGTGTGGGCTTGCCATATTCACGCAGTCTTGAAAGCCGTGCTGACCAAGGTGGTTTAATGCTCATGGCGCGTGCAGGTTATAATCCGCAAGCGGCAATTACGCTTTGGGAAAAAATGAACAAGTTGGAAGGTGCAGGTGGTGCATCATTCTTGTCTACTCACCCTTCAAATGCACAGCGTATTGATGCAATGCGTAAAAACTTGCCAGCAGCTCAAGCAGTTTATAACAAACGTTAATTGTTTGTAGCTCATTAAAAAAGGATGCTTAGTGCATCCTTTTTTAATTTTTGTACCCTCTCCCTATGGGATGAGCATCCTCTGAATATATTCTGAGTGCGCAAGGGGTGAGGGCATTAAAGGTTATGAGGTTATAAGAAATAAAGAAGTTATTTTTTCCTTTAAAATAGGGTAAAAACTTTTTTACTTCAATTTCCTAATTTCATTTTAAAGCAGTGCTTAAAATGAAATTAGGGTGCTGGATTAGGTTGTTTACGATGAATATCTTCAATACCCTGTAAAACTTCTGCCGATAAATCAATATCAAAGGCCTGAATATTTTCTTTAAGCTGATCCAGATTGGTTGCTCCAATAATAGTACTGGTGACAAAGAACTGCTGCTTAATAAATGCCAATGCCAGTTGAGTCAGGGTTAAGCCATGTCGTTCTGCAAGCTGGGCATACTGTTCGGTTGCCCATTCGCTTTGCGGATTGCTATAGCGGCTAAAACGTGAGAATAAAGTCACGCGCGCATTTGCAGGGCGAGCGCCATGACGGAATTTTCCAGTCAAATAACCGAAAGCTAAAGGTGAGTAAGCCAGTAGTCCGACATTCTCATAGTGGGCAATTTCAGACATGCCAATTTCATAAGTCCGGTTGAGCAGGCTATACGGATTTTGCACACTGACAAATTTTTCCAGGCCTAATTTTTCTGCCAGATGTAAAAACTTTAAAGTGCCCCATGGAGTTTCATTGGACAGCCCAATAGAACGAATACGTCCTTTTTTAATTTCATCACTTAAGGCGCTTAAGGTTTCTTCTAACGCGGTAACTTCCTGCTCATTTTGGGCTTCCGCATTACCATAACCCAGTTTGCCAAAGAAGTTGGTTGGACGTTGGGGCCAATGTAGTTGATACAGGTCGATATAATCGCTTTGCAGGCGTTTTAAGGAACCATCAATAGCAGAAGCAATCTCCGGTGCAGTAAAGCGCGTTTGCCCGTCACGAATGTGACTGCCACCTTGTGAAGGGCCAGCAATTTTTGATGCAATAAACAGTTTTTCACGTTGGCCGCGCTGTGCAATCCAGTTCCCTAGTATGGTCTCAGTTGCACCTTGGGTTTCAGGTTTTGGTGGTACAGGATACATTTCTGCAGTATCCCAAAAAAACAAACCCTGATCTAAAGCATATTCAAGTTGTTGGAAAGCCTCTGCTTGGGTATTTTGTTCACCAAAGGTCATGGTGCCTAAACAAATTTCAGGAACCAGAATCCCGGTGTTTGCTAAAGGTTTGAGTTGCATGCAGATCCATCCTTAATTTTTTATCATGAGGTTTTAAAATAGCTCATAAGGCTAACTTATTTTTTTCGCAGTGTTAAATCATCAATAGTATTAACCTTGTCATAAAATTTAAAAAAGACCTGTCTAAAAATACAGGCATAAAAAAAAGCAAATCCTAAGATTTGCTTTTATCTTGTATAGCATAAAACTTATTCTTCGTCATCGAGGTCATCTAAAGATGTTTCGGCATCCGCAGTTGCAACATCGAAAATCAGGATGGCTTTACCATCGGTCTGGATCATGCCTTGTTCTTCTAGTGTTTTTAAAACACGACCGACCATTTCACGCGAGCATCCTACAATACGGCCAATTTCTTGACGGGTAATACGGATTTGGCGCCCATTTGGTAAAATCATGGCTTCTGGTTGAGAAGAAAGATCGATCAGACAACGAGCAATACGACCCGATACGTCAATAAATGCCAGGTCAGTCACTTTGCGTGTCGTATTTTTTAAGCGACGAACCAGTTGGGCAAATACGGCATAGCTCAGATCTGGATATTGCTTGCTTAATTCGTGGAAGTTTTCATAGGTAATTTCAGCAATCTCACATACGTCACGTGTGCGTACTTCTGCGGTACGTTGTGGATTTGCTTCAAATAGGCCCATTTCCCCAAAAAAATCCCCAGCATTCAAATAAGCAACCACAATTTCACGCTCATCATCTTCACGTAAAATAATGGAAACTGAACCTTTTAAAATCAAATAAAGCGATTTTGATTCTGAGCCTGCATCTACAATGGCAGTTCGTTTTGGATAGCGGTTAATATAAGCACGTTTTAATAATGCCTTCACAGACTCAGGTAATTGGCCGGGTGAAAGAGCATCGGTACTCAGTTGTGAAAAGTTTGAAGTCATGCTAACGGTTCCGAATATGGATAATTAATAGATCGCACAAGACCTAAAATGAACTTGTCACATAGAAGAGCTGAAATTCCTTATCAACTCAATTTATGTTAGTGTACAGGTACATCGTAAATTTATAGTTTTTTTCAGGTAGTTGCAATGCAAACAAGCGTTCATTGGCTAGAGAATGTTGCTTTTGAAGCAAAATCGGAAAGTGGTCACCAAATTGTAATGGATGGGGCCGAGGCCTATGGTGGTGAAAACCGTGGACCACGTCCCATGGAGTTGATATTAATGGGACTTGGTGGCTGTGCTTCCTTTGATATTGTGACTATTTTAAAGAAATCTCGCCAAGATGTGACGGATGTTGTATGTCAGTTAAAAGCTGAGCGTGCTGACAGCATTCCTGCGGTATTTACCAAAATCCATTTACATTTCGTGGTGACGGGTAAAGCCGTGAAAGAAAAACAGGTGGCTAAAGCAGTTGAACTTTCAGCTGAAAAATACTGTTCTGCAAGCAAAATGTTATCAGACGGTGGGGTAGAAATTACCCACGATTTTGAAATTATTGAAGCAGCATAATAAAAATCTAGATGGCAATTCATTGGTGGATTGCCATTTTTAATCAAACATCCAAAATTCATATTGTTGAATATAAAGAAGTTCAGACTTAATTCTTGTCTGGATTAAAAATTTACCTGATTTTATTGTCTGGTTTCTATTTGATTTCAATTTCGCATCTAGATTTTTATCCTTAACATTTAATTATCATCTGATCTCATTTTTAAGCAGTACGCATCTAGCCAAAATGCATCTCAAGATTTTTTCTCCTGAATTTAATCTCTTCGGGTCTTATCTAAATACATTTTGAATAAATTTTTATAAAGAAGCAGTCTAAATTGACTTGAAAAAAATAGCCCGAATACCCATATTATAATTAAGGTTTACTTTTTTAACTTAATTATATTAGTTGTTGAAAATTAAAATATTTTTTAAGAAATTTTATTGAAAAATATCAAACCATTCCCATCTATTATCCAAGTACAAAATTTGTTGTGAGGAAAATAAGAATGCGTTTTGAAAAATTTACAAACCGCTTGCAGCAAGCTTTATCAGATGCTCAGTCCTTGGCCATGGGTAAAGACCATACCGCAATATCAGGTATTCATATTTTATCGGTGCTCTTAGAAGAACCGGCCAATATCAGCTTGTTACAACAAGCCGGGGCAAATCTGCGTGATCTTCAAACTAAATTGCAGCAAGCGCTTCAAGATGCACCGACCATCGCCAATCCTACTGGAGACATTAACCTAAATCCCGAAGCAGTACGCGCATTAAATCTGGCGGACAGCTATGCACAAAAAGCTGGGGATGAGTTTCTGTCTACCGATTGGGTGCTGTTAGCCTTAGCGGAAACCGGGGCAACCAAAACTTTATTAAATAATGTAGGCCTAACCACTGAAGGCTTACGCAAAGCAATTGAAAATATTCGAGGCGGCGAACAAGTCATGAGTAATACCCACGAAGATCAACGTGATTCACTCAATAAATACACCATTGATTTAACTGAACGTGCCCTGAATGGCAAGCTCGATCCTGTGATAGGCCGCGATGAAGAAATCCGTCGTACCATTCAGGTGTTGTCACGCCGTACCAAAAACAATCCGGTGTTGATTGGTGAGCCAGGGGTGGGTAAAACTGCGATTGTAGAAGGCTTGGCACAGCGTATTGTTAATAATGAAGTGCCGGAAGGTTTGAAAGGTAAACGGGTTCTATCTTTGGACTTGGGTTCATTGTTGGCCGGTGCAAAATATCGTGGTGAGTTTGAAGAGCGTTTAAAAGCAGTGCTCAAAGATTTGGCCAAATATGAAGGGCAAATCATTCTGTTCATTGATGAATTGCATACGCTAGTGGGTGCAGGTAAAGGCGATGGTGCCATGGACGCCGGCAACATGTTGAAACCTGCATTGGCTCGTGGTGAGCTGCGCTGTGTCGGTGCAACAACACTGGATGAATATCGTCAATATATTGAAAAAGATGCTGCACTGGAACGCCGTTTCCAGAAGGTACTGGTTGATGAACCAAGCGTGGAAGATACCATTGCGATTTTGCGTGGCTTGAAAGAAAAGTATGCCACCCATCATGGAGTGCAAATTCTGGATTCGGCCATTATCGCTGCTGCGAAGATGTCACATCGTTATATTACCGATCGCCAATTACCCGATAAAGCTATTGACCTGATTGATGAAGCAGCTTCGCGGATCAAAATGGAAATTGACTCAAAACCTGAGCCACTCGACCGTTTGGACCGTCGTTTGATTCAGCTGAAAATGCAACTAGAGGCGGTCAAACAGGATGCAGATTCAGTCAGTAAGGCTGAAGTGACCCATCTGGAAAAACAGATTGAAGAAGTTCAGCGTGAATATAACGATCTGGAAGAAGTGTGGCGTGCCGAAAAAGCTTTGGTTCAAGGTACCAGTCAGGCTCAAACAGAATTGGACAAAGCACGTACCGCTTTTGAAAAAGCCCAACGTGAAGGTGACTTGGCTGAAGCCAGCCGTTTGCAATATGGCGTCATTCCCGAGCTGCAAAAACGTCTGGATGCAGAAGAAGTTGCTGAAGAAAATAACGAAGAGCCTAAACTGATTCGTACCAAAGTCACTGAAAATGAAATTGCTGAAGTGGTCAGTGCTGCAACCGGTATCCCTGTCGCTAAAATGCTGCAAGGTGAACGCGAGAAACTGCTAAATATGGAAGAATTCTTGCATAACCGTGTCGTGGGGCAAGATGAAGCCGTAGTGGCTGTATCGAATGCAGTGCGTCGTTCTCGTGCAGGCTTGTCTGACCCAAACCGTCCTAGTGGCTCATTCCTGTTCTTGGGTCCTACCGGGGTGGGTAAAACTGAATTGACCAAAGCATTGGCTAATTTCCTGTTCGACAGTGATGATGCCATGGTACGTATCGATATGAGCGAGTTCATGGAGAAACATTCCGTCAGCCGTCTGGTGGGTGCACCTCCAGGATACGTGGGCTATGAAGAAGGAGGGATCTTGACTGAAGCAGTACGCCGTAAACCTTATAGTGTGGTGCTGTTTGATGAGGTCGAGAAAGCCCATCCAGATGTATTTAACATCTTGCTGCAAGTGCTGGATGATGGCCGTTTGACCGACTCGCAGGGTCGTGTGGTGGACTTCAAAAATACGGTCATTGTGTTGACTTCAAACCTCGGTTCACAGGATGTACGTGAACTGGGTGAACACGCAACTGATGATGAAGTTCGTACGGTGGTGATGAGCGCGGTATCTCAACACTTCCGTCCGGAATTCATTAACCGTATTGATGAGTTGGTGGTATTCCATTCACTCAAAAAAGCCCAAATTCGTGGTATTGCCGATATTCAGCTAGATCGTTTACGTGCACGTTTAAGCGAAAAAGATATGCGACTTTCAGTGGATGATACTGCATTTGATCAATTGATTGATGCCGGTTTTGACCCTGTGTATGGTGCTCGTCCATTAAAGCGTGCTATCCAGCAACAAGTAGAAAATACATTGGCGCAAAAAATCCTGAGTGGTGATTTTCTGCCAGGAGATACCATTTTCGTGAAAGGGGAAAATGGTCATCTTGAATTTGAAAAAATGAAATTAAGTTAATTTGCTGTAAATAGAAAAAAACCTGGCTTCGGCCGGGTTTTTTTACGCCTGACAATTTCAGTCGAAAAAGTGAAAATTTGGGTAAAAAATTGACATAATTTCTAATTTTTTTGTGATTCTTTATGCATATAAGTTATTAATATGCAAAATAATTATCTTTTATTAAAAAATTTACTTATACTTTTCTTTAATAAAAACACATAAATCTAGAGCAGATACTATGTCAAAATTAACTTGGGGTCTGGGAAGCATTGTGGTATTGGCAACAGCGGTCATAGGAGGGAATTTATATGCAGACAAAAGTTTAACTTCCTATTATCAACAGCATCAAAAATCAAATTTCATGTCGATTCAGTATAAAAATTTTAATATGGGTGCGATGCAGGGTTCTGCTGACTGGACGGCCGAATTTACTCTTGATCCCTGTAAGCCTAAAGATATCCTGATGATTAGCGGGCAAGATGAAATCAAGCGCAGCTGGAATGGCTATCAGATTCAATCAAAAATCTCCCTAAAACAAGGTGATGCAACCTTCCAACGTTTACTGAAGCAACCGTTAACAGTTCAAACAAAAATTGATTGGTTGGGAAGAATGCACACTTCACTCGTCACTCCGGTGTATGAGAAAAATGATGCAGATATACAAACTCGCATTGATCCCATGACTTTTACAATCCTTGCCAAATCAAAAGATGACCAATTCGATGTGTTGAATGTAAAATTTCAAATTCCGAATATGACGGTGAATGATAAATTGGGCCATGTACAGATGCGTGATTTAGAGTTTGAGACCAATCAGGGCTTAAATTCTGTTTTGGATGAAGGGAAAACTCGATTAAATATTGCTTCAATTCAGCGTACGGATAGAAATGTGCAGCAGTTTGGCAGTGGTGAATTAAAAGGCTTTGCTTTGCGGGTAAATACTCAGCTCGATAAAACCAAGGTTGCTTTTGATACTCAGGTCAAAATTGATGAAATGACCATGTATAAAACTCCTAGTTTTCATGATTTTGAAATGAACTTTAAGCTGGCTGCTCTTAATCGACAAAAAGTGCAGAATTTTTTTGATTTATTGGAAAAAAGTAGTGCAGCATGTATAGCAAAAGAAGAACTCAATCAGGATGTGGTAAGCAGTTTCCTGGCGATTGTAAATGACGGTTTTGCTTTTGAATCGCAGAATAATCAAATTAAGGTAGGTGAGGGTTATGCCAAGGCGAGCCTGACGGGCAAGGTGATGCCAGGTCATCAAACATCTTTTGAAAGCTTGTTCAAAATGGCACCGAATCTGGTCGAATATCAGGCGAATGTTGAATATGATAAACAAATTATGAAAATTATCATGAAGAATTATTTGCAACAGGGCGGTAAAACCTTATCTGATCAAGAACTTGAGCAAATGCTGAATGGTATGCAGCAGTCGCTGCAAGCTAAACGGGAGGGCGATATCCTCAAGGTTGGTATTGAATATAAATACGGTGAAAAGAAATTTTTAAATTAACATATGTAAAAACAAAGGCTGCCAGATAGGCAGCCTTTTTAGTTAGTGCAGTATCTAAAATATATTAGCCATTTTGTGGATGCTGGATTTTCCAGGCACGGTGAATCTTGGTATTACGCTTGAAGTCCGGGCCAATGGTTTCATTGGTAATTTCCTGAACATCAAAGAATGCCAGAATTTCATCATCCATCTCAAATCCACGGTAGTTGTTGGAGAAGTACAAGGTACCTTCCGTGGTTAAGCGGTTCATGGCACGTTTAAGGAGAGACAGGTGGTCACGTTGCACATCGAATGTGCCATAAAACTTTTTCGAATTGGAGAAAGTTGGCGGATCGATAAAGATTAGGTCATATTGTTCATGACCTTCTTTCAACCATTCAAAACAGTCGCTGGCAAAGAACTGATGCTGTTCATCGGCATGATCTACCGTTAAACCATTCAAGACAAAGTTTTCTTTAGACCAGTTTAAGTAAGTATTGGATAAATCGACACTGGTAGTACTTGCAGCACCACCTAAAGCGGCATGTAAACTCGCAGTTGAGGTGTAACTGTATAAGTTCAGGAAGTGCTTGCCTTTGGCTTCAGCCGCAATACGTAAACGCATTTGACGATGGTCAAGGAACAGCCCGGTATCCAGATAGTCTGTCAGGTTCACTAAAATCTTGGCTTTGCCTTCTTGCACAATAAAGCGTTTAGAGGCGGTACTTTGTTTGGTGTACTGGTTTTTACCTTCCTGACGGGCACGTGTCTTAATAAAGATCGCATCACGGCCTAAACCAGTTACCGAACGAATGGCCTGCAACGCGAGATTAAAACGCTTTTTGGCTTTTTCCGGATCGATGGTTTTTGGTGGCGCATATTCTTGTACATGCAAGCGATCGCCGTATAAATCCACCGCAACATTAAAATCTGGCAAGTCGGCATCGTATAAACGCAAGCAGTAAATATTTTCTTTCACTGCCCATTTTTTCAGGTTTTGCATGTTCTTTTGCAAACGGTTGGTAAAGTCCTGCGCACCTTCAATTGGCTCGAACTGCTGTGGCTGCCAATGTGCTAAAAATGGTTCTGACACAGCAGCCGGTTTGATGATGCCGAAACGCACGTAAATAGGCAATTTACCATTCATCAAACGTAGAATTTGTGGCTCATTAAAGGCCAGTACATCGGCTTGTTCAACCTGTGCAGCAATTACGGCTGCATATTGATTCGGGAAGTTCTTTTGCAACAGGGCAGACAAGCCTAAATATAAAGCACGGTTCGATGCTTTATCGCCTAAACGCTCACCATAAGGCGGGTTAGTCACAATAAATGAGGTTTTGCCTTCAGCTTTGAAATCTGGCCAATCAGCCAAGGTGCGCTCTTCAATTTTGATATGGTCAAGCAATGCTTCAAAGCCTGCAGCAATAATATTCTGTTTGGTGGCTTTAACAGCTTCCCAGTCGGCATCATAAGCATAGAACTGCGGTAAAGGCTGCTCTAAAGCTGCTTTATAACGTTCTGCTGCTTCAGCTTTAATCGACATCCATAATTCATGGTCATGTCCATTCCAGCCATTGAAGCCAAAGCGACGTACCAGACCTGGCGCACGGTCAGTCAGCATCATCAGTGATTCAATGATAAAAGTCCCTGAACCACACATTGGATCCAAAATAATATCGGGATTACGTTGTTTTAATTGAGCTTTTTGCAGAATAGCTGCTGCGAGGTTTTCTTTAATCGGCGCATCGGTCATGTAATGACGATAGCCACGTTTATGTAAAGAATCGCCAGATAAATCTAGGCAATAGGTATGCGCAGTTTTGCCAGCAAGCACATATAGGGTAATTTCTGGCTGTTTGATGTCGATGCTTGGACGTTTGCCCACCGCTTCCATAAAGGAATCCACCACACCATCTTTTACCCGTAAAGTTGCGAATTGGGTATTGACCTTAATGTCACGTTCTACATGTAAACGAATGGCAAATGTACTTTGTGGTGCGAAAATGAGCGACCAGTCAAAGTTGATTGCACCTTCATAGAGCTCTTCGGCAACATCACGTGCATCATGGGTAAATTCAAGTTCATGAGTATGAATAGGGGTTAACACACGTGAAGCTAAACGCGACCACATGCAAACACGGTACGCATCTGCCAATGTGCCTTTGAAAATCAAACGACCCGGTAACTGTTCAATATTTTGAACACCTAAACCTTCAATTTCCTCGCGGAGTAAGGTTTCAAGTCCATCTGCACAGGTGACCCAGTAATTGCTTAAACGTGAAGAGGTATTCATAAAATAGAGAGACCGAAAAAATAAAATAAAAACTTGTATAAGTTTAACTTATTTTAGTGCTGAAAAATTTTTATATTTTGAAAACTTCAAGCAACTTAGGTCAGTGTATTAATTATAAAAAGCTCTAAATGTTGGAATAAAAAGCCAATTAAAAATTCAGGGGATATGTAAAATTACACTGGGCTTAAAAATGAATTTTAAAATTTAATCAATGGATTTTATGTAGGGTAAAGTATGAATATTACAGCAAAAAAGGATGATATTTTTTCAGTTGCGACATTGTTGTATGCACGCTTAAGGAAAGTGAATAGCCGGGTTATTGATGTCATGTATTTAATGCAGGATCGTTCCTATGCACATTATGTGGTCACACTTGCACTTGAGACAAAAGATCCAGAACTTGCGGGCTATGTGGAACGTCTGCGAGCTCTTTTAGACTTGCAAGAAGATCATGAGCTTATAAATGGAGAAGACCAACAGATTCTTCTTTCGAAGGAAAATAACACCAATAAAAAAGCTCTTGACGAAGGTCATGTAAGTTTTAGCCTATTCTAAAATAGAATAAAAACATAATTTTAAGAGAGCTCATATGTTAAATCATATGAGCTTTTTTTATATTGGTACAGATATTGCTACATAGCCCAGTGAGGCAGCTTGATCAAGGAGAGTACTTGATGCCTCGCTTTCTTTTTTAGAGACGGGAATGACAAATGTCAGAAAGTGTAATCATTACAAATGAAGTTTTTTCAGTGGCAACTCTCATTTATGCACGGTTAAGACGGGTATCCGGGCGCGTGATTGATGCAAGCTATCTTACAGAGAACGTCGAATATGCCGAACATGTGATGGCAATGGCGAAACAAACACAAGACCCTGAATTACTTCGCCTGGTTGAACGTTTGACTAAAGTGCTGGGATTAAAAATTGATGAAGAGCCGATAAATGAAATTCAGTTCACGCAACATGAAGGCTTAATTTCGGTTGAACCCACTCAAGAAGACATAGAGCGTGCACAAGGGGTCAACCGCTACATTGGTGCTTTACGCTAGTTGCCTAAGGTAACTCGGAACTAGGCTGAGTTACCTGTTTTTATTTTTAAAATCAGAGGGCTAAATCATTAAATGGTTAAATTATGTTATTGAAAAATTAAATAGGAATTATATTTTTATTTCAAATACCGAGCTGCTTTTTAGACAAGTAAGATCAAGCTGAACTATTTAAATCGATTAAACTCTGTATAATACGTTGACTTAACGTATAAGGAATCTCTTATGCACTTGGCGGCATTGCATACTCCGAGCCAGATTCAACTCAACCACGATGGTAACTTAAAACATTTCCTCACCATCGAAGGCCTTTCTAAAGAAACCCTCACAAAAATATTGGACACTGCGCAGTCCTTTTTTAATGACCAAAATCAGCTGATTACCAATAACCTGCTTGAAGGCCGTACGGTAATGAATCTGTTTTTTGAAAACTCTACCCGTACCCGCACCACTTTTGAGGCAGCTGCAAAGCGTCTTTCCGCCAATGTGTTGAACATTGATATTGCCCGTTCAAGTACCTCCAAAGGTGAAACGCTTCGCGACACGCTGTGGAACCTGGAAGCGATGGCAACGGACATTTTTGTGGTACGTCATTCATCTTCAGGTGCGCCGCATTTTATTGCCAAAGATGTCTGTCCCAATGTCGCCATTATTAATGCCGGCGATGGTCGTCATGCACATCCGACTCAAGCCATGCTGGATATGCTGACCATTCGCCGTGAAACCAAAAAGAATTTTGAAGATATCAGCATTGCCATTATTGGCGACATCAAGCATTCTCGCGTTGCGCGTTCTGATGTTGCGGCATTGCAAACCTTAGGTTGTAAAGATATCCGTGTGATTGCGCCCAATACCTTGCTGCCTTATGGTTTTGCTGAATACGGTGAAGATGTTCGCCTATTTAACAACATGGAAGATGGCATTAAAGATTGTGACGTGATCATCACACTGCGTATTCAAAATGAACGTATTGATTCCCCAGCACTTTCTTCCCAAGCTGAATTCTACAAAATGTACGGTTTGAACAAAGAGCGTCTGGCTTTGGCTAAACCGGATTGCATCGTGATGCATCCAGGCCCAATGAACCGTGGTGTAGAAATTGATTCCAGCATTGCTGATGGAACACAGTCGGTGATTTTAAATCAGGTGACTAACGGTATTGCGGTACGTATGGCGGTGTTGGCACTGGCAATGCAAGGTCAGTTGCAGGAAAAAGCTTTGTTAGAAGCGATTGCGGGATAAGGGAAAGTCATGAGTATAGTAAAAATTGAAAATGTACGTGTCTTAGACCCAATCAAAAAAACCGACAGCGTACAAACGGTTTATCTTGAAAATGGCAAGTTGGTTGCTGAAACTGCCGAAGTTAGTGAAACGATTGACGGGCAAGGCAAATGGTTGATGCCCACTATGGTGGACTTGTGTGCACGTTTGCGTGAACCGGGACAGCAGCAGCACGGGACCTTAAAGTCTGAAGGAAAGGCGGCACGTGAAAACGGTATTTTGCATGTGTTTACCCCGCCAGACTCAAAACCGATCGTACAAGACAATGGTGCCTTAATCCACGGCTTGGTTGAAAAAGCCATGCTGGATGGCGGCATCTATTTACAGGTGATTGGTGCGCAAACTCAAGGTTTGAAAGGTAATCAACCTGCCAATATGGCTGGCCTGAAGAAAGGTGGCTGTACTGCGGTTTCCAATGCCAATGCACCATTTGCCGACGATGATGTAGTGATCCGTACCCTGGAATATGCTGCGGGTCTAAACGTGACTGTAGTGTTCTATGCGGAAGAACCACAAATTGCCAAAGATGGCTGTGTACATGAAGGCTTTATCGCTTCACGTCAGGGTTTGCCAATGATTCCTGCTTTGGCTGAAACTGTGGCCATTGCAAAATATCTGCTCATGATTGAAGCGACTAAAGTGCGTGCCCACTTTGGTTTGTTGTCATGTGGTGCTTCTGTTGAACTGATTCGCATTGCAAAAGAAAAAGGCTTGCCAGTGACCTGTGATGTAGCCATGCACCAGTTGCATCTAACCGATCAGCTGATTGATGGTTTTAATTCATTGGCGCATGTACGTCCTCCTTTACGTTCCGAGCAAGACAAGAACTTGCTGCGTCAAGGTGTGAAAGACGGTGTAATTGATGCAATTACCACTCACCATGAACCACTCAGCAGCTCTGCGAAAATGGCGCCATTTGCCGAAACTCAACCGGGTTTTACTGCATTTGATACATTTGTACCTTTTGGTATTCAACTGATTAATGAAGGTTTGTTTGAGCCTTTAGAATGGGTGGAGAAAGTCACGCTTGCACCGGCAAAAGTAGCCAACATGCTAGAACGCTGGACTGAAGAAGCGGGCTGGGCTTTGCTTGACCCTCAACTTGAGTGGACAGTCAGTAAAGAGAGCATTATCTCTCAAGGTAAAAATACCCCACTGATTAACCAAAAAGTAGTCGGTAAAGTAGTAAAAACTTTCGCAGTTTAAATGTTTTAATTCATTTTTATACTTTTTAAAAAGTCAGCTTCGGCTGGCTTTTTTTTGTTCAAAAATAAAATAGTATTCAAATAATACAATTATTTACAGCGATTAAAAAATCAGCATATAAACTAAAAAAGGCGGCTAAAAAGAGAATAAGAGGAATAAAGAATGAACATGAATTTGATAGATTTATTAAAGCAGAAAGTATCTGCAATGGTTCTGGAGGGGGAGACTGCCCATCTGAGTGAAAAAAGTCAGGCACTCAACAGTTTTTTGCCTATTCTATTAGCTATCTTAAAATCTAAACCCGATCTTATTACCAATTTACAGCATCAATTAAATCCGCGACTGGGCGATATCTTCAACATTAACCCCACTTTAAAGCAGGAGTTTTTGCAACAGATTTCCGGCACGGTGCCGACCGAAACAATCGAATCAACGCTCAATCGTGCTATAGCACCTACCTTGGGTGTACTGGAAGATGAGGCTGGATCTTCCGAGCCCAGTGCGATCATACATCTGATTGAAACCCAATGGCCTGCGGTAACGAGTGCCTTGCCGCATTGGGTTCCCGCACTACTCAGTGCTTTGGGGATAAATACTGCATCAGGGCAAACTTTACATCAAGCGCCCTCCGTTGATCCTTATCGGGTACCCGAGGAAAATAGGAAATCAGGTTTTTTAATTCCCTTGATTGTTTTCCTTATTTTAGCTGCACTATTGGCATTGATTTTTAAGTCGTGTTCAGATAAGCAGGAAACCGCTACTGCCAGTGGAATACCTGCCACAACTGCAAGTAGTGAGCCTGCAAAATTGCAACTGAGTACCGGAGCTACGGGGGATTTAACCAGCTGTCAGCTCTATTCTGGCAATGCAAATTACATTGATATTCTGCAAAATGAAATTAAACAGATTTTTAATCATCCTATCGGTTGCGGCGTAGAAAATAATGCGCGTTATCACTCGGAATTTATTGATCAGGATGTGATTCCAAGTGTATTGAAGCTGGTTAAGGGTGTGCCAAATGCTTCATTAACCTGGATGGGTGACCAGCTCTCTATTCAGACTGCTAATCCAGCTGATGCTGAACAGCTTGCAGCTAAAATTCGTCCCCTGGTAAAAAATATGACTGTACTGACTCCGGCTGGAATGGAGAGTGTATCAGCAGCTGTAGATACCAATACGGCGATTGCTACAGGCAATAGCAATGCAGAAAAAACATTGAAAGAAATTAATCCAGATCAGATTCGTGCGCTAGATATTGCTACGGCATTGAATCTGCAAATTATTAATTTTGTGACGTCAAGTGCTGAAATCCCTGATGCCAATAAATCGATTTTAGATCAGGCTGCTGCGCTGATTAAGCGGGCACCGCAAGTACATTTAACCGTAAAAGGTCATACCGATGCATCTGGAAATGCTCAAGTCAATAAAGCCTTATCGCAAAAGCGTGCGCAGACGATAGTGGATTATCTGGTTAAACAAGGTGTAGATCCAGCTCAGTTACAAGCAGTGGGCTATGGTTCGGAACAACCTGTAGCGGATAATGCAACGCCTGAAGGCCAGTTTAAAAATCGCCGGATTGAGTTTGAAGTGTTAAATACCGAAACAGGCGTGGTGCGTGAAGTGGATGAACAAGGCGTAAATAAACAGTAACTGAGTGAAGCAAGAAAAAATTTTTGTTTAAAAATAATATGCCTAACAATACTTGTTGAATAGTAATTAAATAAAAGGATGAATTGATTCGTCCTTTTATTATTGGCATGCTTGTGCTGAATTGTAAAACGTGAACTTGCTATGCGAATTAGTTTTATTGGTGCGGGGCGGGTGGCGCATCATCTTGCTGCTATTCTAAGCCAAAATCATCAAATTGTGCAGATTTATAGCCGAACTTTAGAACATGCCCAGACTTTGGCTGTTCAGGTATCTGCAAGGGCTACGGCCGATATTGCAGAACTTGAACCGGATGTGGATTTGGTGATCATTGCAGTGAGTGATCAGGCCATTGCTGAGGTCATTCAACAAGTGCATGCACAATTGGCAGATATTTTGATTGTCCACACCTCAGGCAGTACCGATATTCAAGTTCTGGCAAAGGCTCATGCACGTGCCGGGGTATTTTATCCCTTACAAACCTTTAGCTTGGCTCGTGAAGTAGATTGGCAGGCCACGCCCTTGTTCGTGGAGGCAACCCGGCCGAATGATCTGGCACAATTGATCCAGTTAGCAAATAGCCTAAGTTCACGAGTCTATGCCTATACATCGGCACAGCGTTTAAGTTTACATCTGGCTGCAGTGTTTGCCTGTAATTTTAGCAATTATTGCTATGATATGGCGAAACAGATTGTCGATGCCAAGCAGGTAGATTTCTCGCTGCTTTATCCGTTGATTTTGGAAACAGCGCATAAAGCTGTACAGCATGACCCTAAACAAGTACAGACAGGGCCTGCAATGCGAGGGGATCAAAATATCTTGAATATGCATCAGCAGATGTTAGATGATGTTGATCGGGAAGATTTGAAAAATGTGTATCAGTTGCTGAGTCAACAGATTCTACAAGCGCATCAGGCTAAAGCGTGACTCAAACTTAAATAGATTTAGCTCATATATTGCAAAAGGAGAGGCGTATGGCCAAGGATTTTAAAAGCCAGTATGTTGTGGATGGCTATGATGAACATATCCGGAAATTAATTCCCGGCTATGAAGTTGTACATCAACAGATCAGGGCTTTATTAAAAACGTATGTGGATGAATATGCGCATGTGCTGATTGTCGGTTGTGGAACAGGCTATGAGCTGGGGCATCTGGTCCAATCGTTCCCTGACTGGACCTTTACTGCAACCGAGTTGTCGGAAACCATGCTGGATAAAGCCAAACATCATATTCATGCCTTAAATGCATCGCATCGGGTGGAGTTTGTATTGGGCAATCTGGATCAGTTAAAAACAGGCCAATCTTATGATGCGGCACTTTCTATTCTGGTTACGCATTTTGTGGACTATGCAGATAAGCCCCAATTCTTTAAAGCCATTTCTTCGCGTTTAAAATCTCAAGGAATATTCATAACTTTTGACTTGACCAGAATCAAGTCCGAGCAGGGGTTGCAAGCACTCAAATATCTATGTGAGGCAAACGGCTTAACTACTTCGCAGGCTGCGGCAATGGTGGATCGTTTAGACGATGACTTTTATCCACTCTCGGAACAGGAAACATTTGAACAACTCAAAGGCTGTGGTTTTGATTCTATAGAACGCTTTACCCAAATTCTCTGCTATCAGGGCTTCATTGCTCAAGTTTAAAAATGTGTGGTCATGGTTATGGAATTACTGCACATCCATATATTTATTTAATTTGGATGAAAGATACTGCTGTTGCATCCAGTTCTATGCTATTAAAAGACACTATAAAACGAATAAATAAAATAATGCTAAGGAACAAAAAAAGATGCAACAGGAATTCGATTACATCATCATTGGTGGAGGCAGTGCCGGCAGTGTTTTAGCAAGCCGTTTAACTGAAGATCCGAACATTTCGGTATGCCTTTTGGAGGCAGGGGGCAACGGGGAAAATTGGACCGTGAATATCCCTGCCGCAGCTGTAGTTAGTTTACCGAGTAAAATTAATAACTGGGCTTTTGAAACCGTACCGCAGGCAGGACTGAATGGGCGCAAAGGCTATCAGCCTCGCGGCAAAGGTCTGGGTGGCTCTTCCAATATCAATGCCATGATTTATATACGTGGTAATCAGGCAGACTATGATCATTGGGCTTCTTTAGGCAATACAGGATGGTCTTATCAAGAGGTATTGCCATATTTTATCAAATCCGAAAATAATGAACGCCTGCAGAATGAATATCATGGCAATTCAGGGCCGCTTTCAGTTTCCGATGTACGCACTGACAATCCGCTGCATCAGCGCTATATTGCAGCTGCAAAGGAACAAGGCTACAAAATACTGGATGACTTTAATGGCGCGGAACAGGAAGGGCTAGGCGTTTATCAGGTCACCCATGTCAATGGTGAGCGTTGCAGCGCTGCCCGTGCCTATTTATATCCGCATTTGCAGCGGCCAAATCTGATGGTTTTGACCCAGGCGCTGACGCAGAAGATTCTGATTGAACATAAAACGGCTATAGGCGTAGAAGTTCAGCATGCCGGGAAAATCAAGCAGCTACGTGCCCGCAAAGAGGTATTGCTCAGCGCTGGCGCAATCCAGTCACCGCAAATTTTGATGCTGTCTGGCATTGGGGATCAGGCTGAGCTGAAAGCGTATCAGATTGAAGTGCAGCATCATTTACCTGGTGTAGGTAAAAATTTTCATGATCATCCCGACTTTATTTTTGGCTATAGCGTTAAGGATATTCAGGGGACTTTTGGCATATCCATCCCAGGTTCGCTGGATATGTTTAAGCAGGTAGGGCGTTATCGGAAAGAACGCCGTGGCATGATTGCTTCAAACTTTGCTGAATGTGGCGGTTTTTTAAAAAGCCATCCATCACTCTCTATTCCAAACTTGCAATTGCATTTTGTGGTGGCGTTGGTCGATGATCATGCACGTAAATTTCATGCCAGTCATGGGGTTTCCTGTCACGTTTGCCTGTTAAATCCGCGCAGTCGTGGTTCGGTTCAGCTCAGCGGTAACAAAATTTCTGATCCATTAAAAATTGATCCTAACTTTTTGGCAGATGAACAGGATTTGGAAGACTTGGTGCAAGGCTTTAAACTCACACAAAAATTGATGCGGTCGCCATCATTATCTGAAATTTATAAACGTGACCTGTTTACCGAGCATGTCAAAACCGATGATGATATTCGCCAGATTCTGCGTGAGCGCACAGACACGGTTTATCATCCGGTCGGCAGTTGTAAGATGGGTGTGGATGACATGGCTGTGGTTGACCCGCAATTACGGGTTTACGGCATACAGAATTTACGCGTGGTGGATGCATCCATTATGCCAACCGTGGTAAATGGCAATACCAATGCGCCGGTGATCATGATTGCGGAAAAAGCGGCCGATTTGATCCGTCAAAGTGCACTTACGCAGTATGTGGCTTGAATAGACAAGAAATTGTACTAACATCAACTTAAGTTTCATCTATGTTGTAAAACAAGAAAAATAGGAAAAAAGATTATGGCGATGGAACAGCATCAGCTTTTTGAAAGCCTCGATGAGCCTGGAACAGGCGATTCTGACACAGCAGAGGGGCAGTTGCAGCAGGTCTTTGAACTGCAGAAGCAGGCATTTAAAGCACAGACTTATCCTGGTTTTGAGCAGCGCAAGCAGTATTTACAAACGTTGTATCAAATGGTGGCACAGCATCAGGATGAAATTGCTGAGACCATCAGCCATGATTTTTCCAATCGCAGTGCCGATGAAACCCGACTGTTTGAAGTGATGACCAGCTTGAATGGCATCAAGCACAGTCTGAAGCATTTAAGAAAATGGATGAAGCCGAGCAAGCGGGAAGTCGGTATTCTGTTCCAGCCCGCCAGCGGCTATGTCATGTATCAGCCTTTAGGGGTTATCGGCGTAATTGTGCCCTGGAACTATCCTTTGTTTTTGGCAATAGGGCCATTGGCACAGGCTTTGGCAGCAGGCAATAACGTGATGCTGAAAATGAGCGAGTACACGCCTGCATTTTCTGAACTGTTTAAAAAGCTGATTGCTGAAAACTTTGCACAAAGTCATGTCAATGTCATTACAGGCGATGCACAAATCGCACAAGAGTTCACCCAACTGCCATTCGATCACTTGCTGTTTACTGGTGCAACTTCAATTGCATCACATGTACTGCATGCGGCAGCTGAGCATTTGACTCCAGTCACGTTAGAGCTGGGCGGCAAATCTCCAGTCATTGTGGCTCAGGATGCAGACTTGAAAGAAAGCGCGCGCCGTATCGCTTTTGGTAAAACCATGAATGCAGGTCAAACCTGTGTAGCGCCGGATTATGTTCTGGTGCATCGCAGTCAGCAGGATGAATTCATCAAAGCCTATTTTGACGTGATTCAGCAGTTTTATCCCGACAGCATTCATGCCAATCCAGATTACACCGCCATCGTCAATGAGCGTCAGTTCGCGCGTTTACAGCATTATTTACTGGATGCACAGCAAAAAGGCGCGCAGCTGATCCAGATTGAGCCAGAAGCGGATGATAGACGTATGCCTCATGCAATCGTTACAGATGTAAATGACGATATGCAATTGATGCAGAATGAAATCTTTGGGCCTATTTTGCCGATAGTCTGCTATGAGCATATAGATGAAGTGATTGAGTATATCAATGCACGCGAGCGTCCTTTGGCCTTGTATTACTTTGGCTATAACAAGGCTGAACAGCAGAAAGTGCTGCATGAAACCCATAGTGGCGGTGTCTGTTTGAATGAAACCCTCATGACTGCCGGGATGGAAGATATGCCGTTTGGTGGCATTGGTGCTTCAGGTATGGGGCACTATCATGGTCAGGAAGGCTTTAAGACCTTTAGTCATGCCAAGTCGGTTTTTGTGCGGCCGAAATTCAGCTTGATGAAATTGATTTATCCACCGTATGGAACGTGGATTCAACAGCTGATTTACCGTTTATTTATACGCTAATTGCTCAATAAAAAAGCGCTCGGTTGAGCGCTTTTTGGTTGTAATATTTCCAGTCTAGGCGAAATCAGCCAATTTTCTTAAACAGGAAGTCATTAATTTTATGACCTTCCTCTAAGCCGCGACGCTCAAATTTTGTTTGCGGACGCCAGTCCGGGCGAGGGTAGCTGTTGCCTTTGCCTGCCATATTTTCAAGATTTGGACGGTTATCTAAAACGTCGAGCATCCATTCAGCATACGGTTCCCAATCGGTCGCTGAGTGGAAAGTACCGCCCATTTCCAGTTTTTGTTCCACCAGTGGCATACGGTCGTGTGATACAAAGCGACGTTTGAAATGGCGTTTCTTTTGCCAAGGATCAGGGAAATACAGCTGTACGGCATTAATGCTGTTATCTGGCATTTCGCGAAGTACCTGAATGGCATCCGCATCAAGCAAGCGTAAGTTGGTTAGACCTGCCATACCGGCTTCATACACACATTGCGCAATACCCGGAACATGAACTTCAATACCGACATAGTTACGCTCAGGGTTGGCTTTTGCCATGAGTACCAGTGAGCGACCCATACCAAAACCAATTTCAACGGTAAGCGGGCGTTCAGGGTGCTCAAACTGCTGACGTAAGTCACCCACCGGATATTCCAAAATTAGGTGACCATATTGTTCAAGCGCAGTACGTTGAGAGGTATTCAGCGGAGATGAACGACGCATAAAAGTGACAATTTCACGATGTTCATTCAAGTTGTCCAGCTCTACGACTTGCTGGTCTAATTGATCGTTCGACATAACTTTGGCAAATGTAAAAAATTCGAATGCGGTATTTTAAGTCCTGAGCCTGACAAGTCAAACTTTTTCATTTTTAAGATGCAACAAAGACAGCAGTGTCTTGTAGTTGTTGTGCCCTTATTTATTATAAGAAGTACCAATCTGTAAGAATTTCTGCTGTGGAAGGATATTTTGACTAAATTAAGAGTAATGCGTATTTTGTAAAATATTGGCTTAGAAAATATGGAAGCGGTGCGGGTCAGAAAATACTTTATTTTAAGGCAATGGTGAGTACGCCAACAGCAATTAGGACAATACCCAGATATTCCTGCACGCTTGGCCGTTCACCTAAAAAAATAACAGCAAATACCGTCACCAGAACTACGCTGAACTTATCAATCGGTGCAACCTGAGATGCTTGACCTAGTTGCAGGGCCCGAAAATAACACAACCATGAAGCACCGGTCGCTAAGGCAGATAAAGTTAAAAACAGCCAGGTCTTCCCTGAAAGCAATAAGGGATTCTGCCATTTGCCTAATCTCCAAACCATTAAACTTAATACCAATACAATAATCACGGTGCGAATGAGTGTGGCTAAATCGGAATCTACCTGGCGTAAACCGACTTTAGCAAAAATAGCGGTTAAAGCTGCGAAGCAGGCAGATAATATCGCCCACATCAACCAGTGATTCGTATTCATATAGCTGCCTATGATTTTTTTAGTTTTAGGTGGCTATCGTAAGAGGGATATAGAAACGATAGCAGCGATGATCTCATGGTTATTTTAATTCAAAGTTACAGTGGATTATAGCAATCAATAAGTCTGGCTTGCTTCATTTAAACCGGCAACTTCAATATGCTGAGCTTTTAAATTGCTGTACCCCATGGTTCATAGCCCATATATAAACATCACACAGATCCATCACGATTTTTGATAGGTTTTGTTGAAAATCAAAAAACTGGATTTATCTGAAATGATAAAGAAAATCAGACCGGATACCCTGTAATAATGTATTGATTCATACAGTAATCATGCGCTAATCCATGGCTGTCATCTGCTTGCTTTCCGTTAAGGGAAGAATCACTTGAATGGTTGTGTGACCAGGTTCCGAATCAATTTTAAATTCACCGCCAATACGGGAAATTCGGGTGCACATACTATGCAGGCCAACGTGCAGGCCTTGCTCAACCGTTGCCGGGTCAAAGCCGATGCCATTATCCTGAATTTGTAATATTAGTTTATGATCGGACTCAGATAAAGAAACCATGACTTCTAGTGTTGAATAGAATACATTGAATGTATTTCGGCTGAAGATGCATTGCATTTCAGAGGTTCCCCATTAAAAAATCACGTATTTCCTCAAATAAAGGCATACATTGATATCAAAGCGCTAAAGCGCTTTTAAATTACTGTTTATTTAATAGTCAATATAACAGATTTATCTTTAAGAATATGACTTTATCAAGCCGGATATTTTATTTAAGTACTTAAAATCCAAAATAAAAGTAGCCTGAATGGGCTGCTTTATCTCTCAGATTCAGTTCAAATTTATAACTTAAGAACTGACACGGTCAATCAAGGTACTGCTGGCTTCATTTAAACCCATCAAAGTGGTTTGTATGCCTTTAGCTTCAAATTTCTGTACCACGGAATTCAGCATATTCACCGAAGTAATATCCCAAATATGCGCATGTGTCAGATCAATGGTGACCTGATCAATGTGTTCCTGAAAGTCAAAAAACTGGAAGAATTTTTCTGAACTGCTAAAGAAGATTTGACCGCTAATTACATAGTGGCGTTGATTATTGTGCAGGCTTGATTGTACTTTCACTTCACTTTCCAGCTTGTTGATAATGAATAGTGCAGACAGCAGCACACCAGTCAATACGCCTAAAGCCAAGTTATGCGTTGCCAGTACCACAATCACCACAGCAAGCATCACCACATTAAATGAAGCAGGATGCTGGCGGAACTGTTTCACTGAACCCCATTGGAAAGTGGTCAAGGCCACCATCACCATAATGGCCACCAATGCCGCCATCGGCACATAAGCCAGCCAGTCTTTTAAGAAAACGACCAGGCAGAGCAAGAACATACCAGCCACCAAAGTCGACAGGCGGGTACGTGCACCTGAAGATACGTTAATAATCGACTGGCCAATCATGGCACAACCGGCCATACCGCCCATAAAACCACTGACAATATTGGCAATCCCTTGACCGCGACATTCCTGATGACGGTCAGCTTCAGTTTCAGTCACTTCATTAATCACCGTTGTAGTCATCATGGTTTCCAGTAAACCCACAGTGGCTAAAGTGATCGAATATGGAAAAATGATTTGCAGGGTTTCCAAGTTCAGCGGAATTTCTGGAATCAAAAAGATCGGCAAAGTATCAGGGAATTGTCCTAAATCACCGACGCTACGCATGTCGGCACCCAGTAAAACAGCTAAACCACTCAGCACCACAATACAGATTAAAGGTGAAGGAATGGCTTTGCCAATTTTGGGCAGATAAGGAAACAGATAAATAATGCCAAGGCCAAGCGCCATAAATAAATAGCCTAAGCTATCCATCTTGCCGATTTCTGGCAGCTGTGCAGCAAAAATCAAAATGGCGAGGGCATTCAAAAAACCATAAACCACCGACTGCGAGACAAAGCGCATCAGTTTTGCAACTTTAAAATAGGCAGCAATCACCTGAATGATCCCGGTTAAAATCGTGGCCGCAAGTAAATATTGCAGCCCATGATCTTTCACCAGGGTAATCATCAGCAAAGCCATGGCACCCGTGGCAGCAGAGATCATCGCAGGGCGACCACCAAAAAATGCAATTGATACTGCTATACAGAAAGAGGCGTATAAGCCTACCTGTGGATCAACCCCAGCGATAGCTGAAAAAGCGATGGATTCGGGAATTAAGGCTAAACCGACCACCAATCCGGCCAATACATCGCTACGGATATTGGAAAACCATTGTTCTTTTTTAAGGCTAATCACACGAATTGATTTCATCAAATTTTAAAGATGCGTATGTTAAAACAAGTTTAATAAAAAATGCATAACAGTTTGAATTGAAAATATGCGTGATTTATACAATATTCAAAAGGTAAGTGATTTTTATACATTTACGCTTTTTTGCAATTTACAGGTTTGATCACTTGAAAGTTTGTTAGAAGCAATTTAAAACAGTAAATAGATATATAACAAGGATCAGGTATGAAGCTTTATTATTCTCCAGGTGCATGTTCTTTGGCATCCCACATTATTTTAAATGAAATTAATGTTGATTTTGACTTGGAGCGCGTTGATTTAAAAACACATAAAACTGAAAAAGGCACAGATTATTACGACATTAACCCTAAAGGTTATGTTCCGGCTTTAGAAATTAATCCAGGTTTGATCCTTACTGAAAACGTTGCCATTTTACCTTTCCTTGCTCAGCACGACCCTAAACAAGATTTGATTCCACCATCCGGGCTTGGGCGTGCCAAAGTTCTAGAATGGTTGGGATATTTAAACTCAGAATTACATGATGCTTATGCGGTTTTCTTTGGTGCTCCCTTGGAAAAAGAAGCAAAAGAAAAAGCCTACGCCGAAATCGACCGTTTATTGACTTATATCGATAAAGCAATTGGCGAGTCAGATAACGATTATCTGGTCGATGATAACTTTGGCCCGGCAGATGCATATTTATTCGTATTAACCAACTGGTCGAATGGTATCGAACATGACTTAATGCCGTATAAGAATATTATTGCCTTGCGTAATAAAGTGGCAGAACGCCAATCGGTACAGATTGCCATGCGTGATGAAGGTTTGATTCCTTAATTTTTTACATTGAATTGATTTGAAAAAGCACCTAAGGGTGCTGCTGTCCCATAGTTGAAGTCCATGTATTGGATTCGCGAGTGTGGCAGGGATGCCACACATTCCCCATCACGACAGGATGTCGTGTATGGGGAATAAAAGACTTTTGCCTACTTTTGGTCTGTCAAAAGTAGGGTTTAGCCTACACAAAGCCATTTAAACTTTTAAAGAAAAGACAAGGCTGTGAAAAATATAAATATCAAATATTTAAAGATAACAAATCATCATACTGATTCAGTACTAAAATAAAATTCAAATTATGGGACAGCAGTGACCTAAGGGTGCTTTTGGGGTTTTAAAAATTATTAGAAGTGGAAGGATTTGAAAATGATATTGTTGATTTTTTATCAATAGTATTTTGCAAATTTATGAATTTTTATCAATAAAATATTTAAGTATATTGGTTGCTGAAAACAAATCCTCAAAGGCGAATGAATGAGTAATATCCTGATTGTGAATGGTGCCAAGCAGTTTGCACACTCGAATGGCGAGTTAAATGACACCTTGACTGAATTGGCAAATACTGTGCTTGGCGAACTGGGGCATAGCGTTAAAATTTCCCGTGCCGATAGCGACTATGAAATTCAGCAGGAAATTCAAAAATATGTCTGGGCTGATGTCATCATTTACCAAATGCCAGGCTGGTGGATGGGTGCACCGTGGACAGTAAAAAAATATATGGATGAAATTTTTACCGAAGGGCATGGCACTTTATATGCCAGTGATGGCCGATCACGTTCAGATACATCAAAAAAATATGGTTCAGGTGGCCTCATCCACGATAAAAAATATATGTTGTCCTTAACCTGGAATGCACCGATCGAAGCTTTTAATGACCCTTATCAATTTTTTCATGGCGTTGGGGTCGACGGGGTTTATCTGCCTTTTCATAAAGCCAATCAATTTTTGGGTATGAAAAGTTTGGATACTTTCATCGTGAATGATGTGATAAAAATGCCCAATGTCGCTCAATATGAACATGAGTACCGTCAACATCTTATGGATGTTTTTGCTTAATTGATCGGTTGTTGAAGGAGTAAATCATGTTGATTGTGATTGCAGATATTCAGATTCGCTCAGGCACTGAACATCGTGAAAACGTACTAAACGCCTTTAGAAAAATAACACCTGTTGTTTTGCAGGAAGAGGGCTGTCACGGTTATGAATTACTAATAGATCATGAATCGGATGTTGATTATCAGACTAAATCACCTGATTCAATTACCATGTTGGAACATTGGGAACGTATAGAGCATTTGAATGCTCATTTACAAACACCCCATATGAAAGCCTATCAACAACAAGTTAAAGACGATGTGCTGAATGTCAAAATCCGGATTATGCAAAAGGGTTTAAGTAATTAAGTGTATTATTCTTGAAATATAAAAAAGGACTCCTTTGAGCACTACTATCCCGTAGTTGAAGTCCATGTATTAGATTCGCGAGTGTGGCAGGGATGCCACACATTCCCCATCACGACAGGATGTCGTGTATGGGGAATAAAGACTTTTGCCTACTTTTGGTCTGTCAAAAGTAGGGTTTAGCCTACACAAAGCCATTTAAACTTTTAAAGAAAAGACAAGGCTGTGAAAAATATAAATATCAAATATTTAAAGATCACAAATCATCATGTTGGTTCAGTATTAAAATAAGATTCAAATTATGGGACAGCCGTGCTCCTTTAAGTCCTTTCTTTTAAGGTTTTAACTTTATTTAAAGAAATAACCGGTTTCAGGTGAGCTTGCATTGGCCACGCGTTTACGCGGCATGCGTCCTGCAAGGAACGCCTCACGTCCGGCTTCAACCGCTTTTTTCATCGCAGATGCCATTAAGATAGGGTTTTGCGCCGCAGCAATGGCAGTATTCATGAGTACGCCGTCACAACCCAATTCCATTGCAATAGCAGCATCACTCGCTGTACCGACGCCTGCATCCACCAATACCGGAACTTTGGCATTTTCCTTAATAATCGAAATGGTGTGCGGATTTAAAATACCCAAACCTGAACCGATCAGGCTACCTAAAGGCATAATCGCGACACAGCCCATGCTCTCTAATTCTTGCGCAATAATCGGGTCATCTGATGTATACACCATAACCTCAAAGCCATCATCAATTAATGTACGCGCTGCTTTTAAGGTTTCAGTGACATTTGGATAAAGGGTTTTTTCATCGCCCAGTACTTCCAGTTTCACCAGATTGTGCCCATCCAGCAGTTCACGTGCCAGCATACAGGTACGTACTGCGCTGTTGGCATCAAAGCAGCCGGCTGTATTAGGCAAAATGGTATATTTTTCTGGTGGAACGACAGAAAGCAAATTCGGCTGATCAGGATGCTGGCCGATATTCACCCGACGGATGGCAACCGTGACGATCTCTGCGCCGCTGGCCTGAATAGCCAGGTCAGTTTCAGTTAAATCTTTATATTTACCTGTACCGACCAATAAACGTGAATTAAAAGTACGAGAACCAATTATAAGCGGGGTGTCTTCCATGGGAGCTCCGAATTAGCCGCCACCGACGGCATGAATAATTTCAATTTGATCTTCAGCGCAAATAGGGGTTTGTGCCAGTTTGCTTTTGGAAATGATCATTTCATTCTGTTCTACAGCAAAGCGTTTGCCTTCAAGTTCAAGCTCTTGAATTAGTTCTAATAAATTGCTGCATGTGGTATTTTTTGCTTCGCCATTTAAATAAATCTGCATCTCTATTTTCCCTTTAATTTTATTTCACGTATTTAAAGGCATTCCACGCCAATACCAGCCAGCCTGCAATCATCAAAGCACCGCCAATCGGGGTAATGGCACCTAAAACGCGGGGTAGGCCCAAGGCCATGACATAGAGTGAGCCACAGAAAAAGAAAATACCAACCTGAATCAGGATAAAACTTGCTTTAATGGGAAGCTGGGGAAGTACTCTGGCTAAAATGGCAAGCGCCAAAAGTCCAAGCGCATGATAGAAAAAATAATCAGTTGCGGTATGCCACCATGCCAATTGCGCTTCAGTTGCACGTGTTTTTAAACCATGGGCACCGAAAGCACCTAGCATGACAGCAAAAGCTAAATTGAGGGCTGAAATTGCAATCCACATAAGCAATGACTACCTGAGTAAATTTGCGCATAACTTAGCATATTCTGGCACTTGCACGAAAGGCAAAAAGCAACATTCCTGCAGCCTATATAAAAAAAGAGCACGCAGCCCTTTTTTTCAAAATATCATAAAATCGGTTCGATCACTTAGTTGGAAGACTTAATTAGATGACATGGCGACCTTAATTTTTTCCATGGCATTTTTTTCTAACTGACGAATACGCTCGGCAGATACGTTATATTCAGCAGCCAGCTCGTGCAATGTCGATTTTTCATCATCTAACCAGCGACGCTGTAAAATGTTGCGTGAACGGTCATCCAGTTGATCCATGGCATCATGCAGGGCAGAAGTACTTTGTTCCTCGTAGTCTTCTTCCTCAGCTAAACGTGCCGGATCGTAACGGTTATCTTCCAGATATAAGGCTGGAGCGACATGGGTCGAGCCTTCATCATCGTCATCGCCTTGTGCTTCAAAGGCAGCATCATAAGCGGTTAGACGACCTTCCATTTCCAGCACCTGTTCAGGTGTGACATTCAAGTCATTGGCAATGGATTGTGCTTCATCCAGGGTTAATTTTTTACTGGATTTTTTTAGGCTACGTAGATTGAAGAATAATTTACGTTGCGCCTTGGTGGTGGCAATTTTAACAATACGCCAGTTACGAATCACGTATTCATGAATTTCAGCTTTAATCCAATGCACGGCAAAAGACACCAAACGCACACCCATATTCGGGTCAAAGCGTTTAACCGCTTTCATCAGGCCCAGGTTGCCTTCTTGAATCAGATCGCCTTGTGGCAAACCATAGCCTGCGTAGCTACGTGCAATATGTACCACAAAACGCAAATGCGACATTACCAGCATTTTTGCGGCATCTAAATCTTGGTCATAATAATAGCGTTCGGCTAACTCTTTTTCTTGTTCAGCCGTCAAAATAGGAATCTGATTGACAGTACTTATATAAGCACCGAGATTTACCCCTGGTGCCGATAATGACAGGGGCATCAATTGATTGCTGCTGTCACTCATGTGTTCTCCTTGAGAGTTGGATGACATAACCATCTTAATAAATTTATTTTAATCCAATATTTCCATGAAATTAGGAACTTTGGGTAGAGAAATGTAATTTTTTATGCACATTTGAAACGTTCTAGTTTAATTGAAAATAATTAAGATTCAATTAAGTAGTGATACTCAAAATCAGAAATTTTGCTCATCTTGCAATTCATCTGATGTATCTGGCAATAACGGCTTACATCTTGCTGACTATGGGGATCTGAAGATTTGAGTAAAAATATGCCGCCTGATTTGTTCTTGATCGCTCGCTTAAGCATCAATAATGGCATGGGGCAAGGCTTACCCATTGCATCAATAATTATTGCTGAATTGGCTAGATCATTCATCACATTCTATATCTGATTAACATTAAATAAATATTAGCAAATTTGGTGCCAAAGCCCAATAAAATTATATAACTTAAACATAAATATACTTATCTAAAATAAGGAAATAATTAGTAAAAAAGAAGCGGAATCAAAAAGAAGATTAATCAAAAAAAACAGTATGAATTGTTATAAACCCGTGTTAAGCTCGTCGCGTATTCAAAATTAATGACACTATTTCAGGTGTCTTAAAATTGAATATTGCAATGGATGTAACCGGGATTTTGTTAATAGTAATACAGAATGATTACAAGCTTAGAAATAATAATTATTTTTAAACCTTGTTTACTCTGCTGTTTGCAACACCGGGTGGTCCTTTAATTAAATACAATGAGGATTAACTTATGACAGCTCGTGAACAAGGCGTAGTTAAATGGTTCAACGACACTAAAGGCTTCGGCTTTATTCAACGTAACGGCGGCGACGACGTATTCGTTCATTTCCGCGCTATCCAAGGTGACGGCCACCGTTCACTTCGTGACGGTCAACGTGTTGAATTCAGCGTAGTTAAAGGTCAAAAAGGCTTCCAAGCTGAAGAAGTGCAACCTTTAGACTAATCGCCTGATTATTCATGAGAACGCCCCAATGTAATTTGGGGCGTTTTTGTTTATAATAGAGTCCTATTTTTCCTGATCATTAAGTTAGAGCACATTTATATGTCATCTGGTTTTGAAACCTTAAATTTACATCCGAAACTGAAACAGGCAATTGATGCTTTAGGTTTCAAAGAAATGACACCTATTCAGGAAAAGGTTTTAAAATTCACTTTGGCTGGACATGATGCCATTGGTCGTGCACAAACCGGTACGGGAAAAACAGCGGCTTTTCTGGTCAGCGTGATTAACGATTTGCTGAATAATCCGATCAAACAACAGCGTTTTCGTGGTGAAGCGCGTGCATTGATTCTTGCACCTACACGTGAGCTGGCTTTACAGATTGAAAGTGATGCCAAGGAGCTTACCAAATTTACCGATCTGCATCTGGTGACTTTGCTGGGTGGGGTAGATTTTGATAAGCAGAAAGCACAGCTAGATAAAAATTTTGTCGATATTATTGTGGCGACTCCAGGCCGTTTAATTGATTTCGTTGAACAAAAAGAAGTCTGGCTGGACCAGATTGAATTTTTGGTGATTGATGAAGCAGACCGTTTACTGGATATGGGCTTTATTCCATCGGTAAAACGTATTGTGCGTTTTTCTCCGCGTAAAGAACAACGTCAAACCTTAATGTTCTCTGCAACTTTTAGCTATGATGTGTTGAACCTGGCGCAGCAGTGGTTGTTCGAACCGGTGACTGTAGAAATTGAGCCGGAAAAGAAAACCAATGCTGATGTAGAGCAACGCGTTTATATGGTTGCTAAAACAGATAAATATAAGTTGTTGCAAGAAATCTTACGTGATGAACCGATTGAAAAAGTCATGATCTTTGCCAATCGTCGTGATCAAGTACGTAAGCTTTATGATCACCTGAAAAAAGACGGTTATAAAGTGGTGATGCTGTCTGGTGAAATTGCACAGGACAAACGCTTGAAAATGCTGGACCAGTTTAAGAATGGTCAACACAATATTATGATCGCAACCGATGTGGCAGGTCGTGGTATTCATGTGGATGGCGTTTCGCATGTGATTAACTTTACCTTGCCTGAACAGTCGGATGACTATGTCCATCGTATTGGCCGTACCGGTCGTGCGGGAACCAGTGGCGTGAGTATCAGTTTCTTGTCTGAAGATGATGCGTTCTATCTTCCGGAAATTGAAAAGGCCATTGGCCAGAAATTACCTTTAACCCGTTTAGAAGGTTACTGTTAATTTTAAGATGTTAATCTAAGTGTTAAATAACATGTAAACCAAAAGCCGCTTCAATAAGCGGCTTTTTTTGCTTCTTGATCTAGACATTTTATTGAGTGAATAAGCTGAGATAGACCCTTATTAGAAACTTTAGTTGGCTCGACAAGTAAAGGTTAGGACAGTTTGATAGTCTTCATCACGTGCCAGACTGCCGCTTTTGCCAGCCAAGGTGCCAAGTACCGTGGTTGCAGCCTGAATCATTTGTCCGGTTTTTTCATCAACTACACCTTTTAAGGCGCCATTGTATTCAGTTTTTTCATTCACGATGACAGGGGTGGCTTTTTTACCACAAGTGTTATTGGCTGCGGTAATCGCATTATTTTTAGAAATTAAACTGCTTTTACCGATACCTGTCACTTCATATTGATTATTTTCTTTTTGCACAGCTAATGATGTGGTTGGATTGGATGCACATGCGGTGAGGGTGAGAGCAACGGCAGCTGTTGAAGCGAGTGCAAAAACTTGTTTCATCTTTTTCCCCTGAGATTGTTTTAAAAAGAGTTTGAATTATTTGAACATGATTTTTTGAATGATTTTTGAAGGACTTGTATGAAATATGCAGCTTTATATGAACTCTCTGTGACTGAAAGTTGGTTAAGTTGGCTATTGTGGAGTAGACATTCACTCAACGCTCTAGAGTATCTGAACGAGATTATGCTAATCTTGATGAAATATTTAGTACACAGATATCAAAGTCAATGACGGATTCAGCGGTAGACACGGTTCATCAAAATATTCATCAACGTCAGTCGATTGGGCATTTGGTTGAGCCTGCGCCGAATGCAGAGCAACTGGAGAAAGCCTTTCAGTCGGCTTTGACTGCACCAGATCATCACCGTTTAAAGCCTACCCGGTTTGTGGTGATTCCGAGTGATCAGCGTGAAGCTTTTGGTGAGTTGCTCTCCAGAGCTTTGGCGGATTTGGGTGAAACTGATCCCGCTCAATTGGATCGGGTAAAAAATCATCCATTTCGTGCACCGCTGCTGGTTTTGGCATTAACCCAATTTCAGCCCCATCCTAAAGTGCCTAATTTTGAACAAACCTTAAGTTCAGGCGCGGCAATAGAAAACTTCTTATTGTCTTTACAGGTACAAGGCTTTTCAACCATGTGGCGTAGTGGGGCGGTGGTTGAGTCGCCATTGTTTAAGCGAAGCCTGGGACTATCAGAAGATGATTTAATTTCTGGAATTATTTATATTGGAACCGCAGCGAAAGCGATTCCAGCGCGTACAGCAGTGGATACACAAAATTATGTCAGTTATTGGAACAAATAACTGTATTAAATCATGAGTTGAGATATAAAAATAATGTCAGAGTTGAAATTTTCAGATCTTGTTGAACCAGTTGCAATCGATCAAAAAACGGCTTTGCGTGTAACGGTATTAGGGGGTGGTAGTTTTGGTACTGCTATGGCCAATACTGCGGTACGTAATGGTTGCGATACCATGATCTGGATTCGTGATGAAGCGGCAGCAGCAGAAATTAACCAGACCCATATCAATAAACGCTATTTACCCGATTTTGTTTTGGAACCGGGTTTAAAGGCAGTTTCGGATCTGGAAACTGCCGTTTGTGATCGTGACATTATTTTAGTGGCTATTCCGAGCCATTCTTTTCGCGATGTACTGAAACAAATTAAGCCTTTTATTACTTCGCAGGCCGTTATTTCCTTGACCAAAGGGATTGAGGCAAAAACTTTCCATTTTATGAGCGATATTATTCGTGAGGAATTGCCTCAGGTTCCGTATGGTGTACTTTCAGGACCAAACCTGGCCAAGGAAATTATGGCCGGACAACCTGCAGGAACGGTGATTGCCAGCCAATCGGAACTGGTGCGTTATGCCGTACAGCAAGCATTGCATAGTGCATTGTTCCGGGTTTTTGGTAGCGATGATGTGCATGGTGTGGAGCTGGGTGGGGCGTTAAAAAATATCTATGCTGTTGCCATGGGTATGGCTGCTGCTTATAAGGTGGGTGAAAACACCAAGAGCATGATTTTAACCCGTGCACTGGCAGAAATGAGCCGTTTTGCAGTGAAGTTGGGTGCAAATCCTCTGACTTTTCTTGGTTTATCAGGCGTGGGTGATTTGTTTGCCACCTGTAATAGTCCGCTCAGCCGTAACTATCAAGTTGGGTTTGCCCTGGGTTCTGGTAAAAGTCTGGAGCAGGCCACTAAAGAATTGGGTCAAACCGCTGAAGGGATTAATACCATTGTACAGGTGCGCAGCCGTTCGGAAGAATTGGATGTGTATATGCCAATTACCAGTGCCTTATATGATGTGATTTTTGAGGGAGCTCCACCTTTAAGCATCGCACTTTCACTCATGAAAAATGGGCATCGTAGTGATGTGGAATTTGTTTTGCCTCATAATGAAGTGTAATTTTTTAATAAGATTCTTACCTTCATAAAGCCTGGTTATAATTGCTGCATATTCGAAAATAAGGAAATTTTATGCAACTTACCTTAGTCCGTCATGGTGAAGCTGCTCCAGCAGTGCATGGCAATGATGACAAGCGGCCTTTAACCGAGCGTGGGCATACGCAGGCACAATTCACCGCAGAATATTTAAAGAACATGATTCAGCCAGATGCTTTTGTGGTGAGTCCTTTATTGCGCGCGCAAGAAACTTTGGCTCATCTGTTACATTATTTTCATGATGTGCCAGTCTTGGTGTGCAATAAAATCAAACCCGATGACGACGCGAAATTGGCAGTGGACTGGTTGTCACAGCTTCCTTATGAATCCATTGTGGTGGTGTGTCATATGAATGTGGTGGCACATATTTCGTCATTGTTGACAGCAGAACCTTTTCATCCGTATGCTTTGGCTGAAGCGCGGATCTATGAGCAGGCAGTCATTGCAACTGGGTTATCAACCCAGTTAAAAAGTTTTATTCCAAACGCATAAAATATTAATTAAAACGGCAGAAAAACATTAATGTTGTATTTATGGATGCCTGAAGCCAATGGGGTTTGGCAATGGTCGACTGGAGAGAGCTGGTCTCAGGCCGCTAGTCTTGAACAGTTGATTCAAGATACTCAAGGCTATCATGGGCAAGAAGCGGTGGTTTTTTTCCCCAGTCGCGATGTGCAAATGCTGCAACAGAGTCTGGCCAAGCCTCAATACAAGAAATTGGGTGTGGACGGGGTAAAATACTTATTAGAAGAATTTGTGGTTTTACCCATCGATTCCATGAAAGTATTGCATCATTTTCAAAATCCCGATCGGCTGGTTATTTTGGGCGTGGCACATAGTACCGTTGAAACCTTGCAACATGCTTTGAACCTCATTCCGGTTAAAGTTATTTCCTTATTGCCTGATTTTCTCATTTTGCCGGTTCCAGAAGTGGGGCAAACCATTATTGCCAACCTGTCCGGGCACTTGCTGGTACGTGAAAGTGAATTTATGGGAAATTCTGTAGATGATCTGGCACTTTTTTTAGATTATCAGCCTCCGGGGCAATCTTATAAAATCAGCAACTTTACTGCTGAACAAATGCAAAGCCTTGAAGCCATGGTGACGCATGAACAGATTAAAACTTTTGATTATGCCGTGCCTTTATTAAAAAAAGCACAACATCATCCTTTTAATGTTCTGCCCAAAGCCAAAAATAGCACGGGTGTATCTGGCTATTGGAAAGCGTGCGCTGCGGTATTGGTTGCTGCTTTAGTGGTTCAATTTGGCTATGATGTAACCCGCTGGTATAAATATAAAAAGGTGGCAGACCAGACTGCATTGCAAGCTGTTGATCAGTATAAATACTGGTTTGGGCAGAGTAGCCGTGTTACTGAACAGAATTTAAAAAGCCAGTTTGAAAGTCATGTGCGCTTAAATAAAAGTGCTAACACCCAAGCTTTGCAGTTGCTGAGCCGTATTGGGCCGGTGCTCATGCAAAACCAGATTGTGGCTAATCGTGTTCATTACGAGGCTTCAGCTTTAAACATGGAATTGAAGGCGAATTCATCTACTGTGCTGCAAAATTTAATCCAGCAGCTGAATCAGCAAGGCTTTAAGGCAGAATTGGGTAATATTCAGCCGAACGGTGCGGGTGTAATGGGATTGGTGAAAATACAATAATGAATAGCTCAGAAAAACTGCAAAACTCGATTGATCAGTCCATTGAAAGAATCACTGATTATCTGGATCGGCTGTCTGTACGTGAACGTTATATGGTGATCTTTACCACTATTTTTGTTGTGGTTGCGTCCATTGGTTCAGCGCTTTGGTATATGCATGCTGCCGCGAATAAACAGCAGAATCGGGTCAATGATTTAAAAGACATGATGGTGTGGATGCAAAGTAATGCGGTGACCATGAAACCTGCAGATGATTTGCAGTTGTCTGCAGCTGATAAGGTGCAGCGTGTTGCTCAGCAGCAGGGATTATCTGTGGCATCGCAACAAGCAGGTGAGCAAATTCAGATTGTGGTAGTGCATGAAAGTTATGCGATTCTGGCCAATTTTTTAACCCAATTGACGCAAATGGGTCTAAGCCTTGAAAAAATAGAATTAATTTCCGAGGCGGGGCAGATTAAATTAACAGCGACAGTGCAATAATGGGTAAAAATAAAGATCTGCTAAGCATGGTGTTTTGTACAGGCTATGCCTATAATATGGCGACTTAAAAAGCAGTAGACTTTTATAGATATGTTGTATTCTCTTGCCCGCCCTTTGTTGTTTTCTTTAGCACCAGAGCGTGCACATGAGCTAACATTATCGTTATTGAAATCAGCTCATCGTATGGGCATGATGCGTCAAAACGTAGCGTCCAAACCTGTGACCTGTATGGGAATCGAATTTCCCAATCCAGTGGGTTTGGCTGCCGGCTTAGACAAAAATGGCGCTTATATTGATGCCCTGGCTGGACTGGGGTTTGGTTTTATTGAAATTGGAACCATTACACCGCGTCCACAAGCGGGCAATCCACATCCCCGTTTATTCCGTTTACCTGAAGCCAAAGCCATTATTAACCGTATGGGGTTTAATAATGATGGGGTGGATAAACTGGTTGAAAACGTCAAAGCAGCTAAATTCAAAGGCATTTTAGGCATTAATATTGGTAAAAATGCCGATACGCCGGTTGAAAATGCAGTAGATGACTATCTGATCTGTCTGGAAAAAGTCTACAACTACGCTTCGTATATTACTGTCAATATTTCATCACCGAATACCAAAAATTTGCGTAGCCTGCAAAGCGGCGATGCACTGACCGAATTGTTGCAAACCTTAAGAAAACGTCAGCTTGAACTGGCTGAAGAACATCAGCATTATGTCCCTTTGGTGCTTAAAGTTGCACCAGATCTGACTGCCGAAGATATCGAGTTTATTGCGAAACAACTCATCCAGTTTAAAATTGATGGTTTGATTGTGACCAATACCACCTTGTCTCGTGAAGGTGTAGAAAATCTGAAGCATGGCGATGAAGCCGGGGGCTTGTCTGGTGCTCCGGTATTTGAAAAAAGTACTGCTTGTCTGGCAGCTTTTGCTAAAGCACTGAAAGGTCAGATTCCATTGATTGGCGTGGGCGGTATTTTGTCAGGTGAACAGGCGGTTGCGAAACAGCAAGCAGGCGCTAACCTTGTACAAATTTATAGTGGCCTCATATATACAGGTCCAAGCTTGGTAAAAGATTGTGTTGATGCTTTAAAAACGCCATGAATACACTGGATATCTTCATACTGATTATTCTGCTCATTGGAGGGCTCAACGGTTTGCGACAAGGATTGGTTTCAGCCTTTGCGAACTTGGTAGGATGGATTTTTGCACTGGTCATCGGTGCAAAATATGCAACTATCCTGGCACCTTCGATGGTCTCACTCAGTGCAGATCCAGTAGTACAAAAAATTGCAGCTTTTGCATTTATTGTCTTGGTCATGGTGGTATTAACCTGGATTATTACCGCATTTCTCAACAAGATATTAAAGAGTCTGAAGCTTGGTCCTCTGAATAGACTGGCAGGCGGTGCTTTTGGCTCTTTAAAAGGTTTAATGATTGTACTGATTACCATGCAGGGCATTGGCCCCTGGGTAGAAAGCTCCCCGCATTGGAAACAGTCTAAATTTGTACAACTCCTTATTCCTTATGCACCCTGGGCGACTGAACTTTCTAAAGAAGCGGCGCAAGGGGCACTTGCCCATATCAAGTCCGATGAAGGTGCGCCGACATCTTCCGACTCATCATCTGATAAAACGCAAAAGCATGCAGCGCGTACAGATGAATCGACAAATAATCCTTTTTATTAATCCTAGCTTGTTTGCGAGGTTGCTATGTGTGGAGTAATTGGTATAGCTGGTAAGTCACCTGTTAACCAAATGTTGTTTGATGCATTAACGATGTTACAGCATCGTGGTCAGGATGCAGCCGGAATAGTAACTTGTCATGAAGGGCGTTTGTTCCTACGTAAAGACAACGGTATGGTACGAGACGTCTTTCATACACGTCACATGCGTGCACTGCTAGGGAATTACGGTATTGGTCATGTGCGTTATCCAACAGCAGGTTCTTCAAGCAGTGCTGAAGCACAGCCATTTTATGTGAACTCGCCTTATGGTATTACCTTGGCGCATAACGGTAATTTGACCAATGCTGAAGAAATTCATGAAGATTTGTTTAAAACAGATCTTCGTCACATGAATACCGATTCGGATTCTGAAGTACTACTAAACGTTTTTGCACATGAAATGCACAAGAACGGCAAGTTGAATCCATCACCGGAAGATATCTTTGATGTAGTGTCACGTGTACATGAGCGTTGTAAAGGTGCTTATGGTGTTGTGGCAATGATCACTGGACATGGTTTGGTCGGCTTCCGTGATCCAAATGGTATTCGTCCATTGATTTATGGTTCACGTGAAACTGAAAAAGGCATGGAATATATCATTGCTTCCGAGTCTGTAGCGATTACCGCTTTAGGCTTTAAGGTTGAGCGCGATATTGAACCGGGTGAAGCAATCTTGATTACTTCAGAAGGTGAATTGTTCAGCAAGCAATGTGCTGCAGATCCTGAATATCGTCCTTGTATCTTCGAATATGTCTATTTCGCACGTCCAGATGCAATCATCGACGGCATTTCAGTGTATAAGGCACGTTTGAAGATGGGCGAAAAACTGGCCAATAAAATTATCCGTGAATGGGGTGAGGAGCACGACATCGATGTGGTGATCCCAATTCCAGATACTTCGCGTACTTCCGCTTTGGAATTGGCAAATAGCTTAGGTGTTAAATTCCGTGAAGGTTTTGTGAAAAACCGTTATATCGGACGTACCTTTATTATGCCGGGTCAGCAGCAACGTGAAAAATCAGTACGTCAAAAACTCAACCCGGTTGAGCTTGAGTTTAAAGGCAAAAACGTTTTACTGGTAGATGACTCGATTGTACGCGGTACCACCTGTAACGAAATTATTCAAATGGCACGTGATGCTGGCGCGAAAAAAGTATTCTTTGCTTCAGCTGCACCGATGGTGAAATATCCGAACGTGTACGGTATTGATATGCCTGCAAAAGCAGAATTGATTGCTTCAAACCGTAGTGTTGAAGAAATTCGTGAAATTATTGGTGCTGACCGTTTAATTTTCCAGGATTTGGAAGATTTGAAAGGCGCAGTACGTACCAGTAAAGTACCGGCATTGCAGGAATTTGACTGTTCGGTGTTTGATGGTGTGTATGTGGCAGGTGGTATTGATGCAGCTTATCTCGATAATCTTGAGAATAAGCGTAACGATTCTGCGAAAAAAGCTCAAGATGGCTATATTGATGTCAATATCGATGCTGCATCAGTAGACTTGACTGGCGTGAAAGAAGAATAAATTCTTCTTTCATGCGATGAAAAGCGGGAAATTCCCGCTTTTTTAATTTATGATGAGTAGGTAAATACAATGTAATAAAGGAACTTTACATTGAAGAGTGCTGGTTATTCTTTTATTCAAAACAAAAATATGATTTGGTCTGCAAGTATCTGTGTACTTGCGGTGTTGCTTACATTATTTATTTTAAATACCATTTTGGGGTTGAATGTTTTCTATTTTGATCAAACTCAATCCATCTTCTGGCATGTGTTAAGTCCTTATTTGATCGCTTTATTACTGAGTGTGATGGCTGTTTCTATAGGGTATGAGTTTTATGTTTTTCGTTCTGGTGGACATTCACTGGCGAAACAGATGGGGGCTCGTCGTTTAAACTTAATCGAAAGTATTCCTGAAGAAAGTATAGCGCTTAAAATTACCGAACAGCTGGCTGAAACCTTTTTAATTGATACACCTACGGTATATGTATTGCCTGATGAAGTCGGAGTAAATGCACTTACAGCCGGATTTTATCCACGTGATATTGTGATCATTTTAACCTGGGGCGCTTTGCAGAATCTGGATGAATTAGAGTTGTATGGTCTGTTAAGTCATGAGTTCAATAAAATTTTATCGGGTGAAACAGCTGAAAATACGCGTTTAAAAATTCTTTACAGCAGCCTGACGACTTTGAGCCAGTGGGGCAGTAAAATTGCCAAATTGGGCTTTACCAAGCATGGTCAGGCATATAGGCATAAACTTGCGACTTTCTTTGTGGCTATGGGTGGGCTGATCTGGTTGGTTGGAAGTTTAGGGGTTTTGATTACCCGTTTTATTAAATATATTTCACTCGGTAGCCGCACTTTTAAGAATGATCAAAAAACCAGACGTCTGATTCAAAATGATGCCAATGTGCAAACCTTGCTCAGAATTTATGTGCATCATTCAGGCTCACAAATTCATAGCGAATATGCAGAATCCATTTCACATATGTGTTTTGCCAATTCTTTAGGCCCACAAAACTGGATGAATATTCATCCGCGTATTGATCAACGTATTTATGAGTTGAATCCCGGGCTGGTGCAGGATTTACAGCTTGAAAATTTGAAGAAATTACGCAATCAGCCCTTATTTAGTCTGTTCCGTTCGCTTGATGAGTTGAACAGTGAAGTCTATATACCTTGGAGTTCCCCGCAACCCTTGCCCTTGCTGCGCCTGTCACCAATCAGTTTTGCCCTGAAGGATGCCATTAAACCCTTAAATCCAGAAATTCGAAACAATATGCAGCGTCCTGAATTAATCCAGCGTGCATTGCAGACTGCTACGGGTTCGCGAGAAGTGATGGTAGCCATTTTAATGATTCGGCAGTACCGTGAATTTATTCCGGCTGAAGCCGAAGTTAGCCGTGCCATCGTGGATTCATTACTGCATCTGGATGGCCGGGTGCATATCTCGATCTTTTATGAAGCATGTAAAAATATTGGCAGCATGCCTGCGACCATTGCACGACAGTTTTTAATGAAACTGGCGCGAATCATTCAGGAAGATGGTGAAATAGGTCTGCTAGATGCTTTATTACTGGAACGTGTGAAATATGAATTGAATCTGCTGCCTTTACATACTCCGACCTCACTGGAAGATGTAAAGCCGCAGATCGTGCGTTTGATTGATGCCTTGTTGCATGTACAGCAGATTAATAGCCATAATCAGCTCGATGTACGTAAAAAAATTCTGCGACGGGTACTCACGCTAAAAGAGCTGGAAATGTATGCCGAAATTTCGGATGAGCCGATTGATTTGTCAGAAATCTTAAATGATATTGCAGGTTTATTGCTGCGTGACCGCTTAAGTATTTTGGGTGTTGCTGAGCTATGTTTGTGGAATGATCGTATTATTACCCAAGATGAACTGGATGTTTTGCAACTGCTGTATTGGCGTTTTGGTTTTGAAACCGATGAAATTGTTGAACTGATGCAGAAGAAAAATAGTTTGATGATTGTCTAAACAAGTTGCGATAAAATTAGTGATGATTCAATAAAAGCACAGCAAAAAATCAGTAATCTCGTTAGAATACCAAGTATTCAATGGGTGATGAAAAAAGATGATAGGGCATCAGCGTGACATACTGGCAACATTGGGAATCGATATCTGGATTCCCCGGGATGCTGTATGTCAAAAAATGCCCTCTTCATCAATCTGGCGCGACCAGACTGCACCTGAATACCAGACTGAAATTGTGCTGGCAAAAGCGCCAGCAGTCTTGCCATTAGAGCTTAAGGCCGATCCTGAGCAAGCGATTGAGCGTATAGAACCTGTCAAGGCTCCGGTTTCAGCAAGTACAGAAAAAGTTGAAGTTGTTGCTGAAGCCATCGCAGAACGTGCAGCGCTGCAAATTGCAGCTTTTCAATTGCAAGCCTTAAGTTTGCCACATTGCGTCATCGTGGTTGATGCAACCGAAATGAGCGCTGAGCAGCAGCAGCTTTGGAGTAATATTCAACAGGCAATGCTGGCTGAATATTATGAATTGCAGTGGCCATTTCCTTTAATGAATTTTCAGGATGGTCACGGAGCGGAGAGTTATGTGCAAGGCTTTCTCGATGCAATAAGTGCAGATAAAAATATTATCTTTCTCGGGCAATGTACTTATTTTAGACATTCCAAAAGTATCAATTTGGCTGGTTTGCAGGAAATGCTGGATCAGCCCTTATTAAAAAAACGCTTGTGGCAGTTTATGCAAAAAAGGCCGCAAAACACGGATGGAACATGAAGCAGAAAGTTGTCGTTTTTAGCCAGTTAGATCAGGATATCCTTCAGCGATTACAACAACAATATCATGTAGTCATGATTAACCCGAAACTTGGGGATATCAATGCGCAGCTACTTGAACAGGTTAAAGATGCCGATGCAATGATTGGCGCAGGGCGTCTACTCAATGCAAGTAATTTGGCCACAGCACAACAGCTTAAAATTATTTCAAGTGTCAGTGTGGGTTATGACAACTATGATCTGGCCTATTTAAACCAGAAAAAAATCTGGTTATCCAATACCCCGCATGTATTAACCGAAACCACTGCCGATTTGGCTTTTAGCTTAATGCTGAGTGCAGCACGAAAAGTTCCTGCTCTTGATCAATGGACCAAGCAGGGCAATTGGCAACGTACCGTCGGGATGGCGCAATTCGGGCAGGATATTTTTGCCAAAACCCTCGGAATCATCGGTTTGGGAAATATTGGAGCTGCGATTGCACGGCGTGGTTTTTATGGTTTTAACATGAACATTCTGTACCACAACCGCCGTGAAAAACTGGAACTGGCGCAACCGTTAAATGCCCGTTATTGTGCTTTGGATGAATTGTTGCAACAGTCCGATTTTGTTGTGCTGGCTGTTGATCTCAATGCAGAATCTAAAGCGCTGATGGGTCAGCACGAGTTCGATCAAATGCAGTCACATGCGGTTTTTGTCAATATTGCCCGTGGTTCTGTGGTGGATGAGCAGGCGCTCATTGAGGTACTCAAAGCCGGTAAAATTTTTGCCGCTGGCCTAGATGTCTATGCAAAAGAGCCTTTACAAGAATCTGAACTTTTTGCTTTGGAAAATGTAGTGACTTTGCCACATGTGGGTTCTGCGACTGCAGAAACACGTAAAAAAATGGCTGAACTGGCTTATCGTAACTTGGTAGATGCTCTGGAAGGGCGCACACCTGCGTATGTGCTGAATCCTTCCTTTTCTTAAAATTTGATAACACTTCATTGCAAATTGCTCCAATTTTCAATGTTATAGTCTGATAAATCTTAAAAAAGCAGTTTGAGAACATCACATTGAAACGGTTTTTATGGGCTTGCAACATCGGTTTGCTTTCTGCAATGGCATTGACGCACAGTGCGAATTTCAATTCAATGCCGCAATTTAATGTTCCTGAAATCGGCAGCGGCATTGGTTTGATTGACCAACAAAAAGAAAAAATGATTGGCGAAAAAGTATTCCGTGAAGTGCAACATCAAATGCCGGTGCTGCAAAACCCATGGTTGGAAGACCAGTTAGGTGATGTATTTTCCCATATTCTAAGCCAGACCCAGCTGGGACAGCCCATAGGTCTGGTGATTATCAATGATCCGCAAATCAATGCTTTTGCTGTTCCCGGTGGACTGTTTGCCATCAATACGGGGATGGTGACATCTGCCCGAAATATCGATGAAGTGGCTGGAGTGATGGCACATGAAGTGGCACATGTGTCACAACGTCATTACAGTCGCTCGCAAGAGGCGTTTAAGGGGCAAGGCCTGTTAACTGTGGCAGGATTACTGGTCGGTGCGCTGATTGCTTCCCAAGCTGATGGTGATGCAGGGACTGCGGTGATGCTGGGTTCTCAGGCGGCGTTAATGGATAAACAGCTGAACTATAGCCGTAATCAGGAGCGGGAAGCAGACCGGATTGGGATGCAATATATGTATAGCGCTGGCTTTAATCCGCAAAGTATGGCCGACTTTTTTGAAGTGATGGATCGGTCAACCAGCAAGGTCAGTTTCTTGCCTGACTTCTGGTTAACCCATCCACTCAGTACCGAGCGGATGAGTGAAGCTCGTTTAAGAGCCAATCAATTCCCTCTGGTAAAATCAAGCTTGCATGATGAAGATTTTGAAATACTGAAATGGTACAGCAGGGTCATTTCTAATCAGGCGACAGAACAGCAATTGCAAGTTTTGGCCAATCGCAATAATTTTGCCGGCCAGCTGGCATTGGCTGCATTTTATTTAAAACAGGGTGATTATGTTCTGGCGCAGCAGGTTTTGAATCAGGCGAAAGCACAGCAGCGCTTAAATAATTTATTGGTTTTAATTCAAACCGACATTTATCTGGGACAGAATAAAAACGAGCAAGCCTATCAGGCCATTCAATCAGCAGCACGGATTATGCCGGAAAACCGGGCTTTGGCTTTTAAACTGGCAGAAGTTTATATTCGCCAGAAAGATGCTGCGCAGGCACAGAAGCTGATTCAGCGATTCACCAATAAAAACCCGCGTGATATACAGGCCTGGCGCTTGATGCAGCAAGCTGCAAATCTCGATCAGCAGTCAGCGTTTAGAACCGTGAATGTATTGCGATATCGGGCAGAAGTGGAATACTGGTCGGGATCGGAAGAAAATGCGATTAAATCCTTATTGCATGCACAACGCTTGACGAAAGATAATGAACTGTTGGCTGCAAAATTAAAACTGCGCATCAATGAAATGCAAAAAGAACGACAGTTAAGAATTTAATTCAGGATTTGGGATTTAAATTTGAAATAGCTATTTTACCTTTACCGTGCTGATAAAAATAAGGAGTTGCAGATGATAGAAGGTCAATGCTTATGTGGGGTGGTGAAGTATCGTTATCATGCTGAGATTGAAAAAACCATCATCTGTTATTGCAAGCACTGTCAAATGGCGCAAGGCTCCATCTTTGGATGGAACAGTCCCTTGCAGAAATCAAAATTTGAAATTACTCAAGGCATTAAATTTCTAAAAGAATATTTTCATAGTCCACATAAAGCACGGGTGTTTTGTCAGAAATGTGGCAGCCCGATCTATTCATATCGCTTGGATTTACCGGATATTATCCGTTTACGTTTAGGGACGGTAACTCAAGGTCATGTATCTGCGCCACCCGAACAGGCTTATGTGCAATACAAACCTGATTTTCTGCATATCGATGAATAAAATCTGCTGCTAGAATGATTATGCCTATGATAATCTTTATGTCTTGTGAATTTTAAATAATGAACAGAATCGATTTATGAAAAAAATATTATTGGTTTTATCGGTATTGGGGTGTGTGGGGTTAAATACGGCTTTTGCAGGCGTGGAACAATATGTCGCAGCAGTGGATCAAATCTCTGAGCAGTACAAGCAGGAGAGCAGAAACTTTTTTAGCAGTTTAAATGCGCAACAGACAAGCTTTACGTCACAGCAGCAAACACAGTACTGTGCAATTGTGGGTCGTTATATAGATCGGTTATATCAAGCGGCAGATCAGAACAGGGATTCTTTGGATCGTCAATTTAGACAAATGACTCGGCAAGATGTGATTAATCAAGTCATGTCATCAAGAGAAATGCTGATTTTGAAAAAATATAATATTCAGTGTGATCTGAAATAACAGAAAATATTTATGAGGGATTAGGGGGAAACATTTGAACTGTCTTTGAATAAAGGCAGTTCAACGATAAAGAACGATTTTAGGAGTGGGGATTAGCCAAGTTTCGCTTTAATTTTAGCTGAAACCTGTGCAGGATCGGCGCGCCCGGCTATGAGCGGACGCAGAGAATTCATCACCTTACCCATATCTTTCATGCTAGTAGCTTCTTGAGCAGTAATCGTCTGCGCAATAATAGAATCAAGCTCTTCCTCAGTCATAGCTTCTGGTAGAAATTGAGATAACACCTCAACTTCGGCTTGTTCCTTACTAGCTAAATCATCTCGACCAGCACCTTCAAAGGCTTTGATCGATTCTTTACGTTGTTTAATTTGCTTTTCAATGACCGCAAGAACTTGAGCGTCGTCAAGTTCTTTGCGCTCATCGACTTCGATTTGCTTAATTGCTGCCTGTAGACCACGAATCACCGTTAACTTGGACATTTCTTTAGCACGCATAGTGGCTTTCAAAACATCGGTTATTTGGTTTTTTAAAGTAGTCATTTATTTAGTCCAGGCAGTCAATCACAAATTAATCTTAGTAAAGGCGAGTAGTACGTACTGATTCACGCGCCAATTTCTTTTGGTAGCGTTTAACAGCAGCAGCTTTTTTACGTTTACGTTCTTGAGTTGGTTTTTCATAGAATTCGCGTTTACGAACGTCAGCTAAAACACCCGCTTTTTCGCATGAACGTTTGAAACGACGGATAGCTACGTCTACTGGTTCGCCTTCTTTCAATTTAACTTGTGGCATGAAGAATCCTCATTAAGTTATGGATAAGATCTAGGCTGTATTGCCTTGGATCACAAGTGAAGGACAGTATTTTACTCATTTACATCTCATATCACAAGTCTATAATAGCTTTAGCAATATTTAGATACGGGTAAAAGGCAGTTTAATGATCGTTCTGGGCTTGGAAACTTCTTGTGATGAAACTGGGTTAGCACTCTATGACAGTGAAGTCGGCTTAATAGGACAGGTGTTATATAGTCAGATTAAACTGCATGCAGAATATGGTGGCGTGGTACCGGAACTGGCTTCACGCGATCATGTGCGCAAGTTAATTCCTTTAATTAATCAATTGCTTGAACAAAGCAAGATTAAAAAATCAGACATTGATGCAGTGGCTTATACACGTGGTCCCGGTTTAATGGGGGCATTAATGACTGGTGCTCTGTTTGGTCGTACCTTGGCGTTTGCGCTAAATAAACCGGCTATTGGTGTACATCATATGGAAGGTCATATGCTTGCGCCACTGTTGTCTAAAACTCCACCAGAGTTTCCGTTTGTGGCGTTATTGGTGTCTGGTGGACATACACAGTTGATGGCAGCACATGGTATTGGTCAGTACGAATTGCTTGGTGAATCCATTGACGATGCTGCCGGTGAAGCTTTTGATAAAGTGGCAAAGATGATGGGCTTGCCTTATCCAGGTGGTCCGAACATCTCAAAACTGGCTGAGCAGGGGAATCCTGAAGCCTTTGCTTTCCCGCGTCCGATGTTGCATCAAGGTCTGGATTTTTCATTCAGCGGCCTAAAAACGGCAGTTTCGATTCAGTTAAAAAAAGTGGCAGGTCAAGGTCGCGAAGCCGATATTGCAGCAAGTTTCCAGGAAGCACTGGTCGATACACTGGTAAAAAAATCGGTAAAAACCTTGAAACAGACCGGTTTAAAACGTCTGGTGATCGCTGGTGGGGTAAGTGCCAATAAACGTTTACGTGAACGTTTGGAAGCCGATTTGGCCAAAATCAAAGCACAGGTTTATTATGCTGAACCTGCACTGTGTACAGATAATGGCGCGATGATTGCCTTTGCCGGTTATCAGCGTTTAAAAGCAGGCCAGCATGATGGCTTGTCTGTGACCACTACACCGCGCTGGCCGATGACGGAGTTGACTAATCCAAATCAAGCTTAAACATTCGAAATAAAAAAGAGGCGTAATGCCTCTTTTTATTTACTTAAAAAGCTGTGTTGTGGTTTTGTCCTATATTCAACAAAAAGGCATATTTTTTGAATAGCTGGCAAAATTCTAGACACCTAACTATCTCTTGATGGTGCTGTTCCTAATCTAATGAAGAACGTTGAGCATGCGAACCATGTCTGTGTGTTGAACGGTAGAGTCTCTCAAGATATTCACATAAGTTTAAGTATTTTGATCTTTAAGTCCTAAGTAAAGGGCAACTTTAGGAATTCTGGATAAAATAAATTGTTCTAAGCACAATACAACAATGAGCGATAAACCGAGCAAAGGCAATGCAATACCCAAGATGATCATGGTCAATTTTAATGCCCAGCTTAAACGTCGGGACAAAATGATTGGAGGAGCTCCAAGTACAGCCTGAGGTTTACGTTTAAGCCACATCATTAAGCCGCTGATAGACACAAGAATAAGGCAAAACAGGGTCACGACACCAATAACGACATTGATCCAGCCTAAAAACCGACCTTCATGAATAGCAACACCATAAGCAATTAAACGGTCTAAAAATGCTTGATCGGCAAACTTTTTATGCTGTGTGATTTGACCATGATCATCAAAGATAATCTTTTCTCTTAAGGGACGATTTTGTGCTTGAGATTCTACAGTCCAAGGCTGCTGCATATCTTGAATTTCGGGTTTAATTAAAACTGGATTTGCCAAGGCAAAAGTAGATGCTTGTGCTGTGATTTTATCCAGTGTTTGATTTTGAGCTGCATTTAAATCTGCAGCATGCATTTCACCATGATGCGCAGATTTTTGCTGCTTTGTGAGCTGATTGAATACATGCTGCTGATGCTGTGCCTCGGCTTTGCTGCTGCTGGTCCAATCCTGATGGATTTCTGTATGCGCCGACCATTGACGGATATTTTTTAGCATGGCACCCCAGGAGGCAGACCAGGGTAAACCCGAAACAATCAAAAACAGTACAATTGCTGAAATCCAGAAACCGAGCACACTATGGATGTCTTTCCAAAAACTTCGTCCTGTACGGTTTAGACGTGGATATAGCATGCCGCCCAGTTGCAATTTTCCGCCTTTGCCTAGCCACATGAAAATACCGGTAATGATGAGCACTACAGTCCATGAAGCGGCAATTTGCATGAGATGTGAACCTTTGTCACCCAGCATAAATTCGCCGTGTAACAAGAAAATTTGCCGAGTAAATTCATCATTTTGATTGATGACTTTTAAAATCTGCAAATTTTCCGGATGCACATAGACTTTAATCAGCTGGTCTTGCTGTGCAACTAAAATTCTTGCTGCCGCATCTGGATAAGGCGGCATTTGATAAGCTGAAAATACAGCATGGGGAACGGCATTTACAGCGGCCTGAACCTGAGCAGAAGCAGGCTGCGCATGCTGAATGATTAAATGGTCATAAGGCCGATCAATATAGGCATCAATCTGCGGTTTGAATAAATATATTAAACCTGTGCAAGAAAGCCAGAGTATAAAGGGAATACAAAGCAGTCCCGCATAAAAATGCCAGCGCCATACCGTATTGTAGTGCAAGCCCTGTTTTTGAGCCTGTGGTGCATCAATGTGCTGAGAAAAATTGGAATGTGTCATAAGCATCTCGAAATAGAGATAAAAGCATTTGGGCTTCTATCTCTAGGCAACTATTCACAAGCAGCGCTTAGAAGCGGTACTTCGCACCTATAGTCAAGTTTAACGGCATTGCATATTGGGGGATTGTGCCTGAACTTGAAGTATTGATGCGACTATCTGCCAGATAGCTAACTCCCTGATCATAATAAGCTTGATCGGTAATATTTTGGGCAATAGCAAATAGCTGTAACTTCGGGGTTGCTTGATAGTTGGCACTCACATCTGTGGTCAGTGCACCTTCATTCAGCTGTGTATGTGCGGTATTGTTCCAGTAATCGGCAAAGTCTCGTAACTGCACATTCAGATTGAGTTTGTCTGTGGCTTGCCAGGATGCACCCAGTATGGCATTCCACGTCGGAATCTGGCCTAACTGTTGTCCTGTGGGTGTTATATTTGCGCCCAGCTTTGATTTGGTGAGCTCAGACTGGGTACGTGTATATCCAGCATTCAGGTTGAGACGGTCATTGAGTTGCCAATCTGCAATGAGTTCAAAACCTTGCATTTTTGCATTACCCGCATTGATATACTGGCGTAAATTTGTGGCCGTGCTTACACCGGTATTGCAGTAATTATTGGCACTGCTGCAGTCTGTGCGCACGGTTGCATAATCAATGTAGTCCTGAACTTTATTATAGAAATATGTGCCAGAAAAATTTAAATCTTGATGTTTAAAATCGAAACCAAACTCGGTACCACGGTTGGTTTGTGAACTTAAGTCGGTGTTGGGTACCGTGTAGTTAGCACCACTGATAAAACTACGGTACATCTGGTTCAGCCCGGGTGCAGAGAAGTTTTTATAACTCGCACCACGCAAATCAAGCTGATCATTCAGATGATATTTAAAACCTAGTCGCGGGCTAAAATGGCGTTCATCCTGATCCGCCAAGTTATTTTGAATGGGGCTACCACTATATTCACCATAAGTTTTTGCTTTGGAAGCCTGCCAAAAATCTTGCCGTAAACCTAAGGTAATATCTAAGGGAAGACTGTCGGGCTGATACAAAGCCTGAGCAAAAATGCCTGCGAACTGGTGGGTCGCTTCTGCGGTAATTTTGCCTAAAGCACCTGAACTATTATAAATATTCAGTGGATCTTTCACCTCGATTTGACGATAGTCAACCCCCAACTTAATGTCGTGTAAGGTTTTCCATTGCGTACTTGCAGTCATTGAGCTACCGAAACTATGGTATTTTGAAAATTCTTTTTGGCTGATATTGGCTGTGCCATTATTCGGTGTGGCCAAGCTATAGCCGGCATTAGACACATTCTGCGTATTCATTTCATTGCTTTGATACCAGCCTAAAGTATTTAAGCTCCAATCGGATGAAAGCACAGTTTTCCCGCTTGCAGCAATGCGGTAACTGTTCCATTCATTTTCAGCATTTTGATATTGCAAACCATTTTCTTGGGTTTGGCTGGCTTGTAAGGCAAGCCAATATTCATCCTGCTGATTTGGGGTATAAACGGCTTTAACATTTAAGCTATCCACCTGAGTCTGCGTTTTACTCATCTCGGGGTGGCGGTATTGTTTCGGCGTCTGCCAATAACCATCAGACTGGCTACCGTCATAACTTAAGCCAATTTTTAACTTTTCTGACAGTTCAAGCCCTTGGCTAGCCCCATAGCTTGCAGTATTAAAACTGCCATAACTGGCATAAACTTCGCTGCCTTGCGCAGGCTGGCGTGTGACGATATTAATCACACCGCCCATAGCCATATTGCCCCATAAGCTGGTTGCGCCACCGCCACGGATGACTTCAATACGCTCAACTTGCTCTTTAGGAATCTGAGCCCAATTAATGGTTCTAAAATATGGATCATTGGCTGGAATGCCATCTAATAAAACCAGAGTTAAACCATTGGTGGACGTACCGAAGCCACGAATGTTTAGCAATTGTCCGGTAGGATGAATCTGGGTAGATAAGCGGGCTGGAGCAAATACCCCGGGAATTTTATTGATGATTTGATCAATACTGGTTTGGGGTGCATGTTGTATTTGTGCATGCTGGATAATCGTGGTGCTCATATCCATGTCTTTTAAGTCACTGCCACGGCTTGCCATGACCGATATGGTTGCTAATTGCTGTGGCTTTTTTACATTTTCATCTTCTGCATAACTCAGGTTGCAGGTCAAAATTGCCAGTGAAAGTGTACTGAATTTAAATAAATTGTTCTGTGTGTTCATTACATTATTCCGCCCAGATGAGGACATAAAAGGAAATGCAAAACTGCGTGCTTTAAACACGAAGTATGAATAATTTTTCAAACACCAGCTTATGGTGTGAACACGACAGGAACAGGTGGAGCCCGGTTTTGAAAGAGAAAAAAGTAGAGTTTCTGATGCAGCTTAAAACTGTAAACATGCAGAGGGCGAGGCACTTTGCACAGTATCAATGCCAATAACACCAAAAGGCAGGCCAAAAAAACGGGATTAAAATTTTGACCCAACACTAAGCAGAATTTGCAATATGAGTCTGCTCTATGCAAGGGATTTTTCTTGGTACTGCTCGATTCACTTTGGAGCAAGGGTTCATGCATATGATGCTGTGCATGTTCTAATTTGACATGCTGGGAATGTGGCTGGGGTTCTGTGAAAATAGCAAGTTGTTCACAAACACCAAAACCAAGTTCTGGATGCTTTTGTAAAATAGGCGTAATAAAGACAGAAAGCTGCATCAACCATGCAAAGATGGTCAATGTAATAGTTGCTTTCTGAGTAAATGAACGCAAAATGAATTTACCGATGTGAATGTATACAGAAGATGGTGTTTCTTAATAGCGTAAAAGTTGATAGAGATAAAGAGAATAATTTTTTTTAGTTACATTATTTTAGCCAGCTTGGGCTGTGCAACCTTACATCACTAATTTTGCTACCCTCTAGTAGAATGAATGAAACAGAAATTTATATTTCCTGTGATTGACATGATATTGACAGTTAGGGTCTGGGTGTTTATTAAGTTTAAAGACATCATATCAGTTTAAAAATAAGGTAACCCCTAAGGCATAACAGCTTTGTTTAAAGTTTTATTTTTAATAACTTATACAAGTTACATCAGAAGTGTTGTTTACAATGATTTCGGTAATAAATTTAAAATACAGAAATCTGCTTAATTAAAAAATCCCAGACTCTTCAGTCCGGGATTTTTTGTGGATTGGTCACATTCCAACCCGATATTTAATCAGGCTGCTGCTTTCATTACATCGCTTTCAACTGCTGTGACCCGATCCAGTGTTTAGAGAATTGATAGGCAGCACGACCTGAACGCTGACCACGACCCTGACACCATCTTAATGCTTCAGCACGAGTTTCTTCAGTCATTGGCATATCGGCTTTGGCCAAATAGTGCTGCACAATTTCCAGATACAGGTTTTGATCCATCGGATAGAACGACAGCCACATGCCGAAACGGTCAGACAGTGAAATCTTTTCTTCAATCGCTTCTTGCGGGTGCAGTTCAGTATATTGTGGAACATCGACACGTGTGACTGGAGTATTTTCATGCATAAATTCAGGCAATAAATGTCGGCGGTTACTGGTGGCATAAATAATAAAATTGCTTGCACCGGACTGTAATGAGCCATCCAGCACACTTTTTAAACTGCGATAATTTTCATCTTCTGCGTTAAAAGCCAAATCGTCACAATAGACAATGAATTTTTCCGGGCGACCGGCAATGATTTTTTGAATTTCCGGTAAGTCTGACAAATCATCACGTTCAATCTCAATTAGGCGTAAACCTTGCGATTCATATTCAGTCAGCAGGGCACGTACAATAGAAGATTTTCCTGTACCACGTGAGCCGGTCAGTAACACATCATTAGCCGGCAAGTCTTTTAAAAACTGCAAGGTATTTTGAATGACTTTTTCTTTTTGTTTCTCAATACCTTTTAAATCGTCCAGATAAATTTTTTTCGGCTGTTGAATGGCTTTCAACTGTTTATCTTGCCATTTAAAGGCAGAGGCGGAAAAGTTGGTTTCTTGTTTCAGTTCGGGTAAATTTTGCTGTAGCTGTTGGAGTACAGTAGCAAGGGCTTGTAAGATATTGTCGGGTAGATCAATTGTTGCCATGATTGTTCAGCTTTATGCGTACGAAATTAAAAGAAGAATTTACTTGGGACTGTATATCAAATAGTCATAGTTTGCCAATTGAATCGGGGGTATGATGGGTGAATAATCAATTAAGTATTGTGCACATATGTTGTTTGATCACCTATTGAGAATAGGACATAATAATGAAAGTGTTTGAGGGATAGATATGTTATTTACAGACTTCACGACAGATATTAATCCACATCAAGCGTATCGTATAAAAAAATTAAAAGGCCAGCTCGCAGCGGCAGAAACCTATGAAGAATGGAAAAGCATCGCCCTAAAAATAGATGAAGAATCCGGTGCCCAAGAATGGAAATATGACAACTGTTCTCCCTATTTCGATGCCGAAGTTATTTCCTATCGCTTAAGTTTGCTAAAACGCTATCGTTTTCAAAAGCGCACCCAAGACCTGATGTATATATTACGTGAAGGTCTTACCTACGATATCGCCAATATTGCCCATCCCATGCTTTTTGCGGCAACTTATGTCGGCACCAAAAAAATTATTGAAGATTATGTGGAAGAAGTCAGTGAAAGCCTGGCATATATCGCATCCTCGTCTTGTCATTGTTTGTCGATGTCGGAAAAAATAGAATTTTTCCAGCATTGTAAAAAGGCCTATGGTCAACCTGCAATCATGTTTTCGGGTGGGGCAACATTGGGGTTGTTTCATACTGGGGTGTGTAAGGCACTGCTTGAGCAGGATTTAATGCCTAAGGTGTTATCTGGTTCCAGTGCTGGAGCGATTATGACCGCCATGCTGGGGACTTCAAAACCTTCACATATTTCAGGTCTGTTAAATGGCGAAAACTTTTTTACAGAAGCATTTCACTTCCGTAAATTTAATGAAATCATCAAAGGCAATGGTGGTTTTGCCGATGTTAAATATCTGAAAAAATTCCTGGTTGAAAATCTGGGTGATGTGACATTTGAAGAGGCATTTAAAACCTCGGGTTTGAATGTCAATGTAGCTGTGGCGCCATATGATGCCTCACAGGACGCTCGCATTATGAATGCCTATACATCTCCAGACTTGCTGGTTTGGAGTGCGGTATTGGCTTCCTGCGCCGTGCCAATTTTATTTCCACCGGTGAAGCTGACCAGTAAACGTCAGAATGGTCAGCTTACCCCATATATGGCAAACACGCGTTGGGTGGATGGGAGTGTAAGAAGTGATTTTCCACAAGAGAAAATGGCCAGGTTATATAACTTAAATTACACCATCGCCAGTCAGGTGAATCCGCATATCGTGCCGTTTATGCAAAGCGATTTGGAGCGTTATCGTAGTGACATGCTGAGTTGGCCTGAACGGATTATTCGCCGTCAAGGCAAGGTGATTGCCAGAGGCCTTATGGACTTTAGCCGGGGACGGATGGGTAAAATCCCCCCGATACGTCGGCTCCTCGATCATGGCTTTGGTGTAGTCAACCAAGGCTATTATGGTGATTTGAATATTGTGGGAAATTATAGCTTACGTCACTATAGTTATATGTTTCAGAACCCGCGTCCATATTTGTTCAAATTATTGCAACGTGAAGGTGAGCGGGCAACCTGGCCGAAAATATCCTCTATTGAAACCCATGCTCGAGTGGGTAAAACCATTCAGCATTGTTTAGAGCTTTTAAGTTATCAGCATGATCCAGAACAGAAAACCGCAGAATTTATTGCAGTTTAAAAAAGAGGATTTTGCCAACATCCCATTACAGCTGTACACCAAGCCCAAAAGTTTAACTTTTGGGCGTTGTTTATACACATTTGAATATCAGCAGCAACGCTATTGGTTAAAGACTCAAACCCTCAATATTCATCCGGACATCGAAGCCGGCTTTGTGCAGGAACTCAATTTTTATCGGCAATTTCTAGATCAAGCAAAAACGGTCAATTTTTTATTGCCTTTTCAAATAATTTCCCATTTTAAAAATGCCATAGAAACTCAAGGGCAGGGTACAGCAGCATTGCTATTGGCGCATGCGGATGTGTTTCTAGATGACTGTACCCTCCAATCAGTTCAACAGATCAAACAGAAGATCTTACTGTTACTGGACGCCATCGATCAATTACATCAACTGGGCTGGGTGCATGGTGATTTAAAGCGAGAGCATTTTGTTGAGTACCAAAAGCGCGCCTGTTTAATCGATTTTGAACAGGTAGAAAACATCAATTCAGCACAACAGCAGAAAAACCTAACTGCAACCCCACGCTATATGGCGCCCGAACTTTTTCACTGTGCAGATAAAACCGTACAAAGCGATATTTATGCTTTAGGCATTATTCTTTATGAATGGTTAAGCGGGCAGCGTTTGACGGCAAAAAATTACAAGGATTGGGCCTATTTGCATTGTCAGTGCTTAAGTATTGAACTTCCACAACATTTGCACGTATTTGAAAAGTTATTGATGGGCATGTTGGCCAAGCAAAACAAGCAGAGATTTGCCGATATTTACGCGATAAAACAGCTCTTACTCACTGAAAATGCTTAAGAAAAATACAGGAAAACATTTTTTGTTTCTTATTTAAACAAACAAGTGGATTTTTCATAAAAAGGTCTTGTCATGCGTAATCGATCTCTATAATATACACAGCCATTGGGGACGTGGCGAAATTGGTAGACGCACTGGATTTAGGTTCCAGCGCCGCAAGGTGTGAGAGTTCGAGTCTCTCCGTCCCCACCACTTAAATATCAACATAGCTTGATAATTAGGTAACAGAGGATTGGTGTAATGGTAGCATGACGGTCTCCAAAACCGTTCGTCAAGGTTCGAATCCTTGATCCTCTGCCAAGCTTTAAAAATCCAACTACTTGGTTGGTACCCTGATGGGGACGTGGCGAAATTGGTAGACGCACTGGATTTAGGTTCCAGCGCCGCAAGGTGTGAGAGTTCGAGTCTCTCCGTCCCCACCATCAGATTAGAGCAAGGTAAAGAGCCTTGCTTTTTTGTTGAAAAAATCCAGCATAAAGTTGGTGCCCTGATGGGGATATGGCGGAATTGGTAGACGCACTGTGTTCAGGTCGCAGCGCCTTCTGGGCGTGAGAGTTCGAGTCTCTCTATCCCCACCATCAGATTAGAGCAAGGTAAATGCCTTGCTTTTTTGTTGTAAAAAATCTAGCACTAAGTTGGTATCCTGACGGGGACGTGGCGAAATTGGTAGACGCACTGGATTTAGGTTCCAGCGCCGCAAGGTGTGAGAGTTCGAGTCTCTCCGTCCCCACCATTATATTAAAGCAAGGTAAATGACCTTGCTTTTTTATTGTCTGAAAATAAGTTAAAGATCAATAAAAAAAAGCCCCAAACAGGGCTTTAAATAGATTTGAATAATTGATTTGTTTTTGTCTCGATCCAAAAGGAAAATAGCGTTTAAGCTTTTAAATGATCTTCGAATTCTTCGCCAAGTTGCATGGCAAGTGCATTGCCTGCCAAATCACAAGTGACCAGACCATATTCTTTTTTAAAGCTAAAAGTGAAGCCACGATTATCAGTCAATGATTTTACTGAATAGCCCAATTTTTCTAACCAGATACGAAATGCAATTAAATTTTTTGCCTTAACAACTTTCTTCACGAGAAAACTCCTTGTATATAAGTTACGAACCGCTATTTAATAAATAATAGGGATGCAGCAATTTTTTTAAAGGGTAGCTTTGGCAGGTTTTTTATAAAATAATTTTTTTGTATTTTTTTTATGCAGTAAATGGCTAAATAATCGCTAAAAAATGATTTTTATTTAAGCAAGGAGTTAGATTAAATAGAAATTATATGACTGATTTTTATTTATTTTAATCGCTTTATTATTGTTGGTGAGATTATGGAAATATTTATACACAATTTTCAATTGCTGTTAAATATTCTATTGCCAGGTGATTACTTAAAAAATATCTAAGTAAAGCGATCCACTTTCAGATTTTTTATTGATATATAGATAGCCAAAAGATAGTTATCTAAAAAATATGCATCTAAAAAATGGCCATGCTTGATATAGTGAAAAACGTTAAAGTTGCCGTGCACAGTGTAGCAGGATCGCTCAGCAGTTCTGGGCTGTGTGTAGTGCAGATGATATCAACAAGCTTAGATTAAACTGGTTAAATTGAAATGATGACAGAAACCATCGAACAGCAAGTATTGGATCAAATTCAAAAGATGCAGCAACAGGATCAAGTTCCTGTTGCTGTGATGTTAGGGCATGAAGACTGGCTGATTTTTGCTGAGCAGTCGAAAGTAGCTTATACACCTTTTGGCAGTGCTCGCCGTTATCAACCGGCTTTAGGCGGTTTACTGCTGGTTCGTGTGGATGAGATGAACATGACCCAGGTGGTTACTCAGGCTAAGCTGGATGCTTATGCTCAAACGCATCAACTTTTATAAATGTCCTGTTCGCCAGTTCAATTAAAACTGATCTTTCATTTCACGTAGGCGCTGGAATGCTGCAATGCTTTCCACTCTTAAAAAAGGATTGGTTTGTAGCTCCAGTTCAATCGTGCTGGGTAAGGTACATTGTCCTAGCATGCGTTGAGCTTCTACTTTATCGAAGCGTTGCTGAATCGCAAGATTATCGGGTTCTACATGCAAGGCAAACTTGGCATTGGCCAGCGTATATTCATGGGTACAGTAAACCTTGGTTCGTGCAGGCAAAGCAGCCAGACGATTCAACGAATGGTACATTTGCTCGTAAGTACCTTCAAATACCCGACCACAACCCATGGCAAACAATGTGTCGCCACAGAAAAGCACATCCAGAGCATCAATAAAATAAACAATATGCCCCAGCGTATGTCCCGGTACGGCAAAAATCTCTACATTTAAATCATGAAAATGAATATGTGCTTCATGTTGCAGGGGATGAGTGATAAAAGGAACTTTGCTCAACTCATCACGTGGCCCATACACAGGAATGTGGCGGTTGATTAAAAGTTCAGGTACACCACCGGTATGATCTTTATGCCAATGCGTCAGCCAGATTTGACTGAGTTTTAAACCATGTTCTGCGCAATAGTCTTCGACCATATGTGCTTCGGTTGGGTCAACTGCGACCACTTCTTTAGTTGGGATATGTTCTAATAACCAAATATAGTTCTGTAATTGATTTTTCACATCAATCATATGGATTTGAAAATTCATGAGATAGAAATCAACAATATAGATATGAATAAGCTAGCGTTAAAGCCAAGTTTTTTCTAGGGGAAAATCGCAATTAATAGGGCAGGATTTATACATAAAGTTGCTGATCTGTAGGAAGAGATAAAGCTCATCCTCATAGACAGCTGTTTATTTTAGAAATGGTTGCTATTGAATGCTGGTTGAAACGATTTCTGTATTGCAGTCAGCACATGCAAAAATGCAGAGCCTAAAATTGGGGAAATAAATATGAAAATGTATCAGGTGGATGCGTTTACAACAGAATTATTTAAAGGGAATCCAGCGGCTGTGATTATCACCGAGCAATGGTTAGATGAGGCGTTAATGCAAAATATTGCTCTGGAAAATAATCTGTCTGAAACGGCGTTTGTTAGAGTAATGGATGCAGAGAATTATGAAATCCGCTGGTTTACCCCAACCACAGAAGTGAATTTTTGTGGGCATGCCACTTTAGCCAGCAGTTTTGTGCTATTTAAGGATTTTACTACTGCGAAAACCATTCACTTTCATGTAAAAAACTTGGGTGTTTTTGTCGTAAGCCAAGCGGCTGATGGCAAAATCAAAATGAATTTTCCGATTCGCCGTGCAGAAAAAATTACCCATTATCCTGAAATTTTAAAGCAAATTTTAAGCAAGCCATTTAAAAATGTTTATTTAAATACTCAGGCTTACATTATGGAATATGAAAATCCGCAAGATGTACTGGATGAAAAGCCCAACCTGCAATTATTAAAACAATGGGTACAACATCAAGCAAAAGTAACAGAACCGCAGGTTGCGCTGGATCTTGCCATTACGGCTCAGGCTGCTGCACCTTATGATTGTGTATCTCGTTATTTTGCCCCAGCCAATGGTATTGACGAAGATCCGGTTACCGGTTCAATTCATTGCGCCATTGCACCGCTTTGGGCAGAAAAATTGGGCAAGAGTGAAATTCTGGCTTATCAGGCATCTGCACGTGGAGGACACTTATATTGTGAAGTGCTTGAAAATGAACGGATTGAAATTTCAGGTTATGCCAAGTTATATATGCAGGCCGAGTTAAATTTTTAACTTATAGATATAAAAGAACTACAAAGCTGTTGAAATAAACAGCAATTCTTGCAAAAAGCTACTACTCGTCATCATCATCATTTTCTAAGATGTGATGGCTTAAAAATTCATATGACTGAATAAATTGGAATAATTATGCTCATGCGGTTTAAACAACTTACTATCTCATTATTATTTGTTGGCTTTAGTGCAACTGCTTGGGCACAACCTATTTTAATTAAATCTGAGCAGAAGATTGAAGAATATAAATTAGACAATGGTTTTCGCGTGGTGCTGGCGCAAAATGATAAAGAAAATAAAGTATTTATGAACACGGTCTATCTGACCGGTTCACTCAATGATCCGCAGGGCAAAGGCGGTTTGGCGCATTTGCTAGAGCATCTGGCATTTAAGGGTACCCAGAATATTAAGGGTGAAGAATTTCAGCGCCGTCTGGATCAGTACACCTTAATGACCAATGCCAGTACCGATTATTATTCCACTAAATATACCAATATTATTCGTCCTGAACAGAATGTGATTAATGAAGTGATTCATCTTGAAGCCGAGCGCATGGATAAACTGGTGCTGCAAGAAAAGTTTGTGCCTTCTGAAATTTCCATTGTGAAGCGCGAACGCGAAGTTCGTATGGACCAGCCTTTTTCGGTGATGATGGACCAGATGTGGAAATCGGCTTATGGCAACCGGTATTTGGGACGTTTGCCGATTGGCGATTTAAAAGAATTACAGTCGATCAAAATGGATGAGCTGAATAAATTTTACCGAACCTGGTATGCACCGAATAATGCCGTCATGATCATTTCCGGTAAATTTGATAAAGCAGCCGTATTAAAACAGATTGATCAGCAGTTTAGTTCAATAGCAGCCCGCCAAGTTCCTGCCCAGACCAAAGTTCCGGTGCTGGATTCAGCCAAAATTCAGCAAAGAAATTTTGTCGTGAAAAAGGGCAGTGATCTGGCCAAGTTCAATATTTATTTGAACGGCAAAAATGAAAAAATCAAATCTGCTTTGGCACTGGCCCCTTATTTATATACCATGCAGCCGAGTGGACATCTCTATCAAAGCGTGGTGGAAACTGGGCTAAGTACCGGTGTTCAATCGACCACCTGGCTGGATCAGGACTTTAATCTGGTGTTTATGGGAGCGGTTTACGCGCCAAATCATGATGAGAAAAAGGTTCAATCCGAACTGGTTTCAGGAGTGGAAAAGAGTAAGCCCTTTAATGAGACCGAACTGAACCGGGTGAAAAACCTGATTCAGAATCAGGCGGACAGTGTGCTGAGTAATTCAGCTGCGCTGGGTGGGCGATTAAGTGATTATTATGTGGCTTATCAGGGAGACTGGTCACAGTATTTTACTGATCTGAATAATGTAAAACAGCTCAAGCTGAACGAGGTCAATCAGACCCTAACCCAGTTTTTAGTGCCTGAACACCGTATTTCTGGTGATATTAAACCGACACCGGAAGATCAGAAAAAAGCATTGCAGCAACAGGCCGCCGAGCAGCCTAAAACGCCAAATCAGACCAGTGTGCAAGAAGAGCCGCTTAAAGATAGCAGTGTGTATAAGCAGGAAGTCGCGGAATATGTCAAAACTTCCAAACAGTATTTGCTGAGTACGGAAAAGAAAATTCAGCGTGGAAAATTGAAAAATGGCATTGCCTATGCCTTATATCCGACCTCCACCCGTGATGATAAAACCTATGCCACGATTTCTATCGATTTCGGTACAGAACAATCCTTATTTAACAAAGGTGAAGTGCTGGATTTGATGGCGTATTTACTGTTGCGTGGTTCAGATCAATATAGCTTGCAGGATATTACCGACAAATCGATTGAAGCAGGCGGTGGAGCAACTGCTAGCGCTTCTGCAAATAGCATTACCATTCAGATTGTGGCGAAAAAAGATAAATTTGATGACTTCTTTAAATTTATGATGCAGGTACTGAAAAAACCGAAGTTTGAACAGTCGCAATTTGATTTGATCAAGTCACAAAGCTTGTCGAGTCTGGATCGTCCTTATACTGAACCTGAAACGGTTGCAGCCCTGACCATGACCCGCTTATTAGAAACTTATCAGCCAGGAGATTTACGTTACCATTTTGAACCGGATCTTTCCAAACAGCAGATTAAAGCGGCAACCGTTGAGCAAGTGAAAAAGTTGTATCAGGATTTCTTTGTCAGCAATCATGCACAAATTGCCATCACCGGTGATTATCAAGCTCAGCCCATGCTTAAACTGCTGCAAAAAGAATTTTCAGGATGGAAAGCGCAATTGCCTTATCAACGCCTAAATTCTGATTATCAGGCCTATAAGGCACAAAAAGTTCATGCCTTGGCGGAGCAACGTGAATTTGGTAATTATCAGGCTATTTTGACCTTGCCGGTAGGTTCAGATCATGCTGATGCACCAGCACTCATGGTGCTGAGTCATATTATGGGTGACTCGCAACTGTCTTCACGTCTGGCACAAGAACTACGTGAGAAAAATGCCTTGGTGTATGGTTTTGGCAGTGATCTGGATCTGGATGAATGGATCGATTCAGGTGCACTCACTATTGAAGCCAATTATACGGCAGCGAAGTCGGCGCAAGTATCACAAGGGGTGCATAAGGTGCTGAATGATTTACTTAGTAATGGGGTGACGGAACAGGAGCTGGAAGCGGCCAAAGCCAATATTCTGAAAAAACGGGTCACTGCTTTGGAAGATGAGCGCAATATTCACGCAATGCTTATGCCACAACTGGAACATAATCGCGACTTGTTGTTCCGTGAAAAACGCGATCAGGCATTTGCAAAACTCAGCAAAGTCGATGTAGACGCCGTAATCAAGAAATACATCAAATTGGATCAGTTGGTGGAAGTCATGGCAGACCAGTATGGGAAGCCACAAACCAAGTCATAATGTTTAATCCCTTCTTTATAGAGCTATAGATCTGAATTTTTCATTTTTATAATAAAGAGTGAACCCAATAAAACACCTCCCTTTTATAAAGGGGGGATTTTTGGATTTTGGCAGATGGAACAGTTATAAGCGATAAAACTGCTTCGCATTATGATGAAATATCCGTTCCAGTGCACTCGCATCACAAGCCACAACTGCATCACTAAAGGCATCAATGATGTTGACCAGTGAAGTGCTGACCTTATCCATCGGGAAGTTGGAGGCAAACATTACCCGGTAACTGCCAAAGTGTTGCAGCACATGGCTGATAAGGGGAAAGGCCAGGTCATAAACTTCCTGTTTGCTGGCTAGGCGGTTTTGCTTATGGAACTGATGACCCAACACAGGCATAAACAGGCCTGACATTTTGGTATAAACATTCGGGCAGCTGGCCAGCTCGGCAATATCTTCCTGCCAGCGTACCAGAATGTTTTCCCGTGCGACTTTGGTCAAGCCGGTCAGCGCACCCACATGGCCAAATAGACCGGCAGGCGTGCCAAAATGATCCAGTACGATAGAGGTTTCTGGAAACTGCTTGGCTAAAGCAATGACATCACTCAATTGAGTGGAATATACCCAGGCATCAAAAGTTAAATTGTTTTGTGCGATGGCTTCAAAGCCTTTTAAAAACTTTTTATTGCAATATAAATGCGGTTCATCGGCCCAGGCGCGGATTTCTTTGTCTTCATGCACTGCGGCCATTTTACGAATGCCTTTAAAGCGCGGCGAAGCCTTTTTATGCAATTGCAAAATCTTTTTGAAATTGCTGTCTCGTGGATCTGCCGTTGCAACAATACCGCCAAGTTTGACCGTTTCTACATTAAAGGGCAGCGATTCAATAAAGTGAGTTTCATCGATCACGCCTTTCCCCTTATTCTTATGCCAGCCAGCTTCCACATGCACCACCTGTTCAACCTGGTAATGCCCGATATCTTGCACATAATTTTCCGGTAAATAGGGTGCGGTAACGTGATTGGTTAAGCCTACGGTTTCAATGAGATCATCAGCATTCACCATACGGACCATTTTGTCGAGCAGGTAAGGATGTTTACCCAGTAATTTGACCGCCAATGCAGCTGCATGCGGCGTAGTATAAGGATTCCATTGGTGAATATGTGCATCAATAATTGCAAAATCCAGCTGTTGCATTTCTGTCCTTGGTTCAGCAAATCTCTGTTAGTTAAAATACTGTAAAGTATTATGGCTTTAAATAACCTTTCATCAAAAAAAAAGGGCCTAAAAAAAGCCCTGACGGGCTTTTTCAACGGATGATCAGTGCTGATGATCATGATCATGATTATTGGCATGAAATTCTTCGTTATGACGGAAGCGAAGATAGTTTTCAAACTGTTCACAATATTCATCATAGTTGTCTTCCAGCATCATCTGGAACTGCTGCATGATATAAGACATCACCTGATCTTTGGCATCGCGCATTTCATTGCCATCTTTAAAGTTATTGGCAGCCACCCAGGTATTAAAACGGGCAGTACCGAACAACATTGCAGCACTGACTTGTCCACGCATTTCAGCAGGTTTTACAGCTGAACCTTTTTCTACACGGCTAAACTCATTGGCTTGTTTAATAAATTCATCAGCACGTTCAAAAAAAGCAGCATTTAACGCTTCTTCTTCGGTTACATCTGTTGCTTCAATCTTTTGAACCATGAACTTTTCCTGCAAAAACGATCTAATGGCATATTATAGGCAAAGCCTTGCAGAAACTAAACCTTTGGCTTAATCTAAAAATAGCCTAAGCATAAAATGGATACTCCAATGCAAGATGCCATTGCTGTTCAAAGTTTAAAAAGTGACATTGCCTTATTGCGACAAAATATTTGGCCGCCTGCAAATCTGGCCAATGTTGAAGGCTTGCCCATTTATTATGGTTCTAAAAAAGAAGTTGATGAATATTACCGGCAATGGACGGGTTTAATTGAAAGGGCACAAGAGCTGTTTCAGCCTTTTATGGAGGATGAAACCATTGATGCTGTGCATTTACCCAGCCATTTGAACCTGCCGTTATTTTATTTTCATGTCGATCGAATCCGGATTAACAAAACCCGCGCCAAAGAATCGAAAACCTTTCGTGGTATTGCCAGCCTGCTCGATAAATGCGGAGAATATCCACCCGAGCAGATTCAAGCCATGAGAGCCTGGCTGGAAAGCGATGATACGGCAGCATTGGTGGCACACCGTGAATTTATCGATTTGCGCACTTATGTGTTCCAGCATGGGCAAAGTGAATATACCCGCACACGGTTTTATGTAAATGGCATTGTGCTGAGTACAGAACCACATTTTGAGCTGGTCGATGCCCGTGATAAGCCGCGCAAACAGCGCAATGACAGTTATAGTGACCCGTTGGCGGATAATGGAACCTGGAAAATTTTTGGCAAATATCGCTAATATTTGGTTTTCTTTTTTTACTTACCAAAAAGTATCGGTTTTAGAATAATCATCTAAATGCTGTTTGGCCTGTTGCAGAATGTATTTTTTTTCATTGGCAATCCAGCCCACGGCAAACCATGCTTTTTGCTTCCTTTTTACGATGTTCTGAAACATGACTTCAGCCACCATTAAATCGTTATATTGTCCCAAACTTTCTTGGGCTGGTTTTAAATCTTTAAGATAGCGCTTTACATCTTTGTTTGGATAAAGCGAAGCCACGAATTCTACACAATAACGCAAGCGTTTGACCCGTTTGCGGGTACGATGCCGGGATGGAATATCCATCTGTAAAAATTGATCGGCATCTTTGCAGATCTGGTGATGTAATTTTTGCAGTTTTTTGGCGATATCTTTTTTTAATCCGGATTTTTTCTGTTTTTTACTTGGCCGATGGAAAAACTGTAGTAAATCCAGAATCAATTCAACAAAGTCTGAAGAGCGTAATGATTCATCCACTGCAATCTGATTTTCTTTAGTAATATTCGGAAGTTCAATATAAGGTCCTCCCGCTTGTTGTAATTGCGGTAACAGTCCTTCGTTCAAGGCATCGCAGTCACGGGTTGCACCCAGTTGACGAAATAAGCTGGTCAGCTGTTCTTGCCACTGCGGATTGACCTCATCCGACCAATCATCAAACACACGTAAGGCACTTCTTAAACGGCGAATGGCAACCCGAGTCTGATGCACATGTTCGCTATCATATTGTCCGGAAGCGATGGTCGATGCATTCGGCAATAGGTGTTGCAAGGTATTATTGATGATCTGCTTGAATACGTGATCTGTTGAATCCTGTTGATTCAGTTTGAGCGGGCTTGCAAACTGAGCGGGAGGAATTGTTAAATCCTGTGCCAGCAAATCACCGCGTTGAGCTTTACTTCGCACATCCAGCCATAAGTGATATCGCTGCACCCAGGGGTGAATAAACTTGATCAGGTCTTGTATGGAACCTTGTTTAAGCTCAAATTCAATTTCATAAATTGATACGCTCTGATCGTTATGGCGAATCTCGCCGCGATCCAGACTCACTTCAATTTTTGAACGGTTAAAATGAATCACATGTACCAGACGTTGAACGACCGTTTCATATTGCACAGTCAGGTTTTTAGCCTGTTTGCCCAAAGCCTTTTGCAGCAATTGTTTTGCTTTTGCATGCGACTGGTAAATCTCAAGGTCCAAAGAGGGGTTTTCTAGCTTGCCTAGATCGGTTTCCAGTTCAAAACGTTGTAAGGAATGATCGCTGGGCGCTTTTAAAGTTTGTATCCAGTGATCGTCTTCAAGACGTTGCCGTAATGAAATATTTTTTTCAGCCAAATGTCGTTCGGGCGTGTCATAGTATTTTGCGTATAAAGAAATCAAGCGAGCATTCTTGTTCAAGAAGAGCTGATAGAGCTTTTCTTGATCTGATGCGGGGATCTGAAATTTTAATTCTACTTCAAGCATGTTAAAACTCCTGACGCTTCATCATCCGATAGGGCCATGACTTTCATTGTAAGCCAGTATCAAAAAAAGAGTAGGGTTTTGCCAGAAAGTAGATCAAGCGTATGTCGCCCCACTCATTGGTGTGCATTAAAAGATCATGCCATACGCTTTGATTTTACTGGTTTAATTTTGTTGCTTTATTTGTTACTTAATAAATTTACGACTCACTAGGAATTGTTCTGTCGCTTCAAGCAGGTTTTGTGCATACACTTCCTGTTTTGCTGTCAGCCAGCCCAACACGAACCAGTCACTGGCTTCAAGTTCGGTTTGCTGAATATATTCGGCAGAAGAGGACAGAATCTGATATTCACTGGCTGCAAGTTGCGCATCATTTAAAGCTTTGCTGTATTTTTGCAAATTCTTGACATCATAAATTGAGGTCAGGATCGGAAAGCTAAACTTCAGTTCATGAATTTTAGTGGCTAAGATATCCAGACTCGCAAAATCAGTAATGTCAGCGCCGTTTAGGCTGTCTTGCAACTGTTTATATTGATTTTGTAGGGTGGTTTGCGCAAAACCTTTTAGGTCTTGTGCTTGCGCCTTATCTTCCTGATCCAAACTGAACATCAATAATTCCAGATAGTGATGCACGTTTTGGGTTGAACGCACCAGATTGGCCAACTTTTCTTTGGCGTACAAAATATCTTTGGCTAAATTTGATGCAGTATTAGGGTTCTGTAAAAATGCACCTAAAGTGGTTTGCATGTGCTGCAAATGCTGCAAATGATCGAACTGCTGCTTAAATGCACCCAGTTGCATGGCCCATTTATCTGAAACAGCCTTATTCCAGTCTTTAAATAAAGATAGCGTCAAATTCAAATGATCCAGGGCAATTTGCGCTTGCTGAATATGTTCCTTTTCCGCAACGCCTGCTGAAATGGCTGCAATATTCGGCAGTAAATGCTGAAGTTGCTGGGCAATCAGTAGTCTGAGGTTTTTATTGGCCGGATCTTTTTTACTTAAATTAAATTCTTTGGCAGATTTTGCCGGACTCACTTGTTGCTGGGTTGCTAAAAGATTGCCGATTTCAGCTTTACTACGCACATCCAGCCATAAATGATATTTTTTTACCCATTCAAAGCTAAAGGCTAACAGCGATTGAATAGAGCCGGCTTTAAGTTCAAATTCAACTTCATGCACTTCAGTTTGCGCCGTTTCGGTACGCACTGCACCGACATCTAAACTGACTTCAATATCGGTTTCTTCAAACTGAATCACCCGAAAGGTGCGCTGTATATCGGTTTCAAATTGCAGTTTGAGCTGATCCTGTGCATCTCCCAAAGCATTTTTCAAGATTTGCTGTGCTTCGGCATCCTGATTATAAATCGATAAATCCAGTTGCGGGGCGTGTTCAAGTTCACCTAGGTCATGATTATGCTCAAAACGGTGTAAGTGGCTTTTTCCGGCAGCTTTTAAGGTTTGAATCCAGCGTGTGCCTTCCAGACGTTGTCTTAAGGCAACGCCGTGCTGAGAAAGTAGGCGATCTTCAGTATCATAATATTTGGCTTTCAGTTGAATAATTTCAGATTTTTTAGGATCTAATGCCTTAGCTAGGGCATTACGTCTTGCTTCAGGAATTTGAAATTTTAATTCCACTTCAACCATGATCTTTCATCCTAATTTTTTGATGCGATGTCAACAATGAAACATGACATCCGATAGCTTACAAATGCGTTATAAAATCTATTTTTTCTAGCGCCGGAATTGTATTGTTCATTCTAGGCTTCTGATTGTAGCGAAAATGAGGTTTGATGTAAGACTTGACGAATGGATTTGTGAATAATTGCTTCGGAAATGATCAAAAAATGATGCTAGCGGACACTTTAATTTGAACAAAATATGCGCTAACGTAAATGAAAACAGCGGGACGACAACTATGAATACAACGATTCAGCTCCAATTTGAACATCAACCGGAATTTCAGCTGCCGATTCAAAACTATCATGAATTTTATCGGTTTTATCTCACTGAGCACCGTAATATCATGAGTCGCCGTTTGCACATATTGGGCAGTAGTGTCGGATTGTGTTTATTGAGCCGTGCTATTCTAAAAAGAAAGCCCAAATATGTGGCTTATGGTTTATTGGGTGGTTATGCCAGCGCATGGATTGGACATTTCGTGTTTGAAAAAAACAAGCCAGCAAGTTTTAAACAGCCGCTGTATAGTTTTATTTCCGATTGGCGTATGTTTTCTGATGTAATGCGCGGCAATTTAAGTTTAAAAGATCGCTCTCTAGATAAAATTCCAAGTTAGTTCAATCAGCTGCTCACTCTTGTTTGTTATGTGAACAGTGTCGCAAAAAAATTTACCTAAAAATAAAATAGATGAAAATTTATGAGGTATAAGCTTGCAATGATAGGGTGAATATCTTATTAATAGAACAGACGTTTAAGAAGTTGATTTTTTCACTTCAAAACTGTCCCAGTCTTAAAGTTTTCCAAGCCTAGAGCGACCTTTCTCTAGGCTTTTTTTATGCAAAGAATTCTGTATAAAAGCTGAATGTTTAGAAGTAGGGTAAAAATACATTTTTTATAAACATAGAAAATGACTCAGGCATGAATCATCCATCAGGATTAAAAAATAGTACGCAATTTTGGCTGAGAGCCAAGATAAAATAAAAATAGGGCGACTCCCTAATCCCTCATTTGCTTCCCCAAGCGCGTTTTATAACAAAGGATCAGGAAGTCTGTTCGTTGCTCCAAGTTTATGTTTTTATGGTTATTATTATTTTGTTGTTTATTAAACCGTTTAATGTCCAGATGATCTATCCCTGAAAATGGGTATTTTCACTAAATTTTAAATAAAGTTACAGTAGTTTTAGTTTTTAATTTTTTGCACATTTTTCTGCTGTAATGCTAAGGAATTAAGACAGTCCCGCTGAATCTTGTCCCTGATATGCCTATAATAGGGCAGTTTTAGTTTTGGCAGTTTGTTATGCGCGGTTTATATCTGATTACCAATGATGATCCTTTAGAGCTTTTATTAGCTAAGCTGGAAGGCGCAATGGCCAATGGTGGTATTGCAGTCTTGCAATACCGTCGTAAAAAAGTCGCTAAAGAAGATCAGACTTATGAAATTGAGTACATGAAAGCCATGTGTGCTGAATATAGTGTGCCTTTCGTAATTAATGATGATCTTGAAATGGCGGTCAAATACGGTGTAGGTGTGCATTTAGGTCAGGATGATGGTTCTATTGTCGATGCTGTTGCACGTTTGCCTCAGGGCGTACTGATAGGTCGCAGCTGTAATAACTCACTTGAGTTGGCTGAACAGGCAATTGCTGAGGGTGTAAATTATGTGGCATTTGGGGCGATCTATGCTACCAACACTAAACCTGAAGCAGGAAACATTGGCTTAGAAACCTTAAAACTGGCCAAAGAAAAACTGAATGTGCCGATCTGTGCGATTGGCGGTCTAACCGTTGAAAATTCCAACGAAGTCATTGAATGTGGTGCAGATTATTGTGCGGTGATCAGTGATATATTAGGTCGTCCGATGAATGCTATTCCAGAGCGTTTAGATGAATGGTCTGCGCTTTTTCAAGCTACAGCATAAAATATTTTGATTGATTTAATTTTTAGTCGAGTGCCTTCATGAGCTTATCTCCAAAGCAAGAACAATTGTTCAAACAAGCCAATAAACATATTCCGGGTGGAGTGAATTCACCTGTGCGAGCATTTAATGGGGTGGGCGGTACGCCTGTATTTATTGAAAAAGCCAAAGGTGCGTATTTATACGATGTCGATGGAAAACGCTATGTGGACTATGTGGGCTCATGGGGACCAATGATTCTGGGACATGCCCATCCTGAGATCATTAAAGCAGTTCAAGAGGCTGCGGTAGATGGTTTGAGCTTTGGTGCGCCAACAGTTCATGAAACCACGCTTGCAGATATTATCTGTGAAATTATGCCGTCTATTGAGTTGGTGCGTATGACCAACTCAGGTACTGAAGCGACCATGACTGCGATTCGTCTGGCACGTGGTTATACCGGTCGTGACAAGATTGTAAAATTTGAAGGCTGTTACCATGGTCACTCAGATTCACTTCTGGTTAAAGCAGGTTCTGGTTTATTGACCAGTGGTGAAGGTGAAGCGACTTCTGCGGGCGTACCAGCTGATTTTGCAAAACACACGCTGACTCTGCCTTACAATGACATTGAAACCTTAAAAGAATGCTTCGCAAAATTCGGTTCTGAAATTGCAGGGGTGATTGTAGAACCTGTTGCAGGGAACATGAACCTGGTGAAACCGATTGACGGTTTCCTGCAAGCGATCCGTGATGTATGCGATGAGCATGGTTCTGTATTTATCATTGATGAAGTGATGACAGGTTTCCGTGTCGGTCTTGGCGGTGCACAAGCACACTATGGCGTAACTCCTGACCTAACCACTTTAGGTAAAATTATTGGCGCAGGTCTACCAGTGGGTGCTTTCGGTGGTAAACGTGAAGTGATGGAATGCATTGCACCGCTTGGTAAGGTTTATCAAGCAGGGACATTGTCAGGTAATCCACTGGCGATGCGTGCCGGGATCGAAATGTTTAAACATCTCCGTGCTGAAGGTTTCTACGAGAAATTATCTGCGCAGCTTGAGAAATTGCTTATTGGCTTGCAAGCTGCTGCGGATGAAGCAGGTATCCCATTCAAAACCCAGCAAGTGGGTGGTATGTTCGGTTTGTATTTTACCGATCAAGAAGACATTACCAGCTTCGATTCAATGCTGAAATGTGATGTGGATGCATTCCGTAAATTCTTCCACGGTATGTTAGAACGTGGTGTAAATTTTGCACCTTCTGCATTTGAGGCGGGCTTTATTTCCGCAGCACATAGTGATGAAGATATTGAGTTTACTATTCAAGCTGCCAAAGAAACCTTTGCTGAAATGAAAGCTTAAGTTTTCGAATCCTCCCTCTTGCGAAGCGGTGCTTCTCACCTTTTCAAAGGAGGGAACTCTCAGATAACTAAATCATAAGTTCCCCTCTTTCTTAAAGAGGGGTTAGGGGAGATTTAACTTTTTTATATTTATTAGGGAAAATATAAATGCAAACCAAACATTATTTGACTTTAAGTGATGCGGAATTTTTATTAAATCAAGCCCATCAATATGCGATTCAGAACAATTTTAATGTCAGTATCGCCGTTGTAGATGAAACGGGTAATTTGTTAGCGATGAAGCGTATGGATGGGGCTTCTCCAATGACAGCCAATTTGTGTTTGGAAAAAGCCAAGTGTTCTGCGATTAGCCGCCGTCCATCTAAGCTGTTTGAAGATTTGATCAAAGGTGGTCAAATGGGTTTTTTAACCATGGACAGTTTTTCCGGCATGCTGGAAGGTGGTGAGCCGATTCTGTACCAGGGGCAGTTGGTCGGAGCGATGGGTGTGTCAGGTGTGAAGTCATTTGAAGATGCAAAGATTGCACAGGTGGCGATTGAGAAGTTTGTGGCACAGCTAATTTAATTCAAGAAAAAAATTGATTAGCTCAATAGCCCAATATATGTTAAATGGGTTATTTTATTAATCTATAAGTATTTGATTTATATTTAATTAAAAATATATTTCCTACAATATGTACTATGTTAATTTTAATAGCATTAAAC
>NZ_JAKLTP010000015.1:0-95951 GCF_022012365.1 Acinetobacter sp. SM34
AGGGCCTAAGTGAAGGCTGAGAACTCCACCGATGCAGCTGTATGGCCATTCAGCTAGCAACTATGCTGGCCGTACAGCTGTATCGATTGCTATTAATATGATTTTAAAATGAAAAATGGCATCATTCTTGCAAAATAAATCTTGCTCAAGAATGAAAATGAATACAATAAAATTAAGAGGTACTGTATGAAACTGATCACCGCCATTATCAAACCATTCAAATTGGACGATGTCCGTGAAGAGCTCAACAAACACAGCATTCATGGTATGACCGTGACCGAAGTCAAAGGTGCAGGCCGTCAAAAAGGCCATACCGAAATGTACCGCGGCGCCGAATACAGGGTCGATTTTTTGCCGAAAGTGAAATTGGAAGTGGCCGTCCGGAGCGATCAGGTCGAATCAGCGATTGAAATTATCAGCAAATTTGCCGCTACGGGCAAAATTGGTGACGGTAAAATTTTTGTCAGCGCGCTGGAACAAGTGGTACGTATCCGCACAGGTGAAACCGGTATGGACGCCATTTAGTGTTATGCTCGATCCCATCCCCCCACCCTTTGGTTTGATCATCCTCCCAAAAGTTAAACACTGAATTACCTGGCAAGTGGGGTTTGGGGACACATAAGACTGAACTCAAATCTTTTATTGCCAGCCGGGTACAATTCTGACTATCCCTCTGAAAGCCTATTGCACCGTTTCTGCCCTTGTTCAAGGGTTCTAAAATGCCTTCTACGGCTGTGACTATGCCGCTCTCCTCGAGATGTGTTGCAACTTGCTACATGCTTACATCGCAGGCCATGTCCATACGGTCATTTAAATAAAAGGGGATATGAAAACGGCTTCCCATAAGTTTAAAGCAGGCTCAGCTCCAGACTCATCGGCTGCTCAAACTGGTCAAATAGAACACCTAAAAAAATCCTGCTAACTGCAGGATTTTTTTAGGCTGAGTGGATTGCTGGCTGCTTAGCCTTTTGCTGTGCGTTTTAATTTCTCTGGATCATCAAATGGCAAGGTATGCGCGATTGCATTCACTTCCAGGCTGCCTTTGACCTGTAGCGCTTTGCCCTGCTCTGCATAAGGTACATCCAGACGTGCGATGGCCACGGTTTTACCGGTCAGCGGCGAATGCATGCCGCAGGTAATGACCCCCACTTGCTGATTGCCGTCCCATAAGGTATCTCCCATTGCAGGCACCTGATCGCCCTCCAGCAGTACACCGAAGATTTTAAAGCGTTCTTTGCCTTTTAAACGGCGATGCTCATAGCAGCCACGGAATTCGCCTTTATGCGGTGAAACCGTGAAATCCAGGCCAAGTTCCCACAAGGTGTCGCCGCAGACATCATTCTCGAAGGGGAAATATTCTGAATTGTCATACGGGAAAAAGAGTAAATAACTTTCGGTACGCAGCCAGTCCAGCGTGGTAAATGAACAGGGAATAATGCCATATTCAGCGCCGGTACTGAGAATGGTTTCCCAGATCATCGGTGCATCGGCAGCCTTACAGAAAATTTCATAGCCGCGTTCGCCGGTATAGCCGGTACGTGAAATCATGACAGGCGCGCCAAACAGTTTGGTTTGCAGATGGTGAAAATAGGGCAAATCACGAATGCCCGGGACATGTTGAGCTAAATAGTCCACTGCCAATGGTCCTTGCAGCGATAAATCATGCAGGTCATCATCAAACAGTACCGCAACCTGACGCCCAGCAGCTGAACGGATCAGCATTTCATAGCCAATGCCTGTGCCATGCACCACCATAAAGGCATTTGGCCCGGTCCGGTAAATTACGCAGTCATCCACAAATTTTCCTTGTTCATTCAGCATGGTCGCATACACGGATTTTCCGGGATACAATTTGGAAATGTCACGGGTGGTTGCATATTCCAGCAGGCTTTCCGCATGCGGGCCGACATAATGGACTTTTTTCAGGCCCGAAACATCCATCAAGCCGGCTTTGGTACGGATGGCCGTATAGTGATCTGCAATATCCGAATCATAGGTCCATGCCGTTCCCATGCCGTTCCAGTCTTCTAATTTTGAACCGAGCTGACGGTGGTGGGCTGCCAATGCAGAAATGCGCCAAGAGTTTGCCATACAGGTCTTCCTTATTGAATATTTTAAAATGTGCTGCTTGCTTCAGGTTATGAAACTGAGCTGTTATTCATCTACGCCATCGAACTGGCTGAGCCATTGCACCAGCGGTTCACGATATTCACTGATGCCCTTGTATTCTGCGATCGGCTCAGGCAAATCGCGGATTACCCGGTATAGCCGCTTGGCCCATGCCGGATTGCGGGTCAAATCATTCAGGCTAATCAGATAAGTGCGGATACTGAACAGCAGTGCATTGCTGCGCGCCAGACGCGGCATCGTTTGCAGCTCCACCCGCAAATGCACCAGTTCACCGGCATTTTCCGCAGTGACCAGTCCCCGCTCGTGTCCCCATAAATGATAGGTTTCCGAGGAAGTATCCATACGTGGATTGATGGTCATGGTCCAATTCAGACGCCGGTAGGGCTGGCCAACCTGAATGTTGAGCAAGAATTTGAGTGCGCGCTCAAACACCCCCAAGTTATGTGCCAGCTTTGGTACAGGTGCATGCCATTGCTTAAAACTCATGCCAGCATCAAAATTCAGTGACCAGTCTGCAGGGCCGGTGATCATGCCAGTATCCATAAACAGATCGCCATCACGTTGGTCCAGCAAGGCAACATCGCCTTGAAACTGGCGGCTGATAAATTCAAACGGATCCATCGGCAAGCTGTCTGCCTGACCAAAAATAAAATGGACATCGATATTTAAGGGTTGGTTGACCCAGTGCCAGTTCAGGCCATCGCGCTCCAGCTGGAAATGTTCAGGGTAGTCTTCCGCATAACGCAGCATCACCATTTCCAAAAAGTCCCAGCTGGCTTGATGCATGTGCGGCATGATAATGCAACGTTTCGGGTCCTGTTCCAGGGTTAAGCGGCGTTCGTTCATGTCCGTTACATAATGCTCATCCACATCAAACCAATGCTCGAAAATGCTATCCGGCCTTGAAACAACAGGCTCAATATTCACCGAATACATATACTGGTCTTCGGGAAATGGAAAAGGAAAACGGGCAATCGCCTTTGCACTGTTATGGTAGTGAAACTGATCATGCATATTTTCATTGGGGTTAAATTGAACCGTCATCGTAATCTCCCAAAGCTATAGGTCTAAATGCAGGCAATGGCCTGGTTTGGCACGCGAAACGCAAGGCATTAACTGCGCCGAGCGCTCCTGCACCGTTAAATAATGATCCAGATGTTCCACCTCGCCTTGGCTGTATGAGGTGGCACATTGACCGCATACGCCACCGCGGCAGAGATTGGGTACCTCAATGCCTTCTTGTTCCAGTGCTTCCAGCAGGCTGAAATCGCCGGGCACATGAATACGGCGCTGGCTTTTACTGAGCACGGCATCAAATGCGACTCCAGGTGCAGGCGAAGAAAAAGCTTCCCAATGCACACGTTTTTTTGACCAGCCCAGCATTTGCGCACAGTCAACAACGGCATGAATCAGGCGCTCTGGCCCGCAAATATAGACATGGCTGCCGAGAGACTGCTGGCTCAGCAGTGCTGCTATGTCCAAACGGCGCTGGTTTTTTTCCGAATAAATATGTACCTGGTCACGGAACAACTGCATCAGCATATCTTCATAGGCATTGCTGATGCCGTCACGACAGGCATAGTGCAGTTCAAAACTGTGTCCGGCATGCAGCAGGTATTTCATATGCGACAGGAACGGGGTAATGCCGATGCCGCCGGCAATAAATACATGATGCTGGGCCTGAGAATTGAGGGAAAATAAATTCAGCGGCGCTGAAATATTTAGGGTATCGCCCACCTGAATTTTTTCATGCAGGTATTGCGAACCGCCACGCGAGTTCTCCTGCAAGCGCACCGCAATTTGATACTGGTGCTGCTCATACGGGGCATTCAGCAATGAATAGGCATTGCGGATGATGCGGCCTTCGACTGGCAGCTGCACAATCACATGGCTGCCGGAGGAAAATGGTTGCAAGGGGGTATCTAAAGCGGCCAAGGTAAATTCGCGAATCATCGGGGTAACTTGATGAATGCGGGTCACATGGACAGGAACGGTTGGGTTCATGCGCTGAGTGCTCCCATAGGTTGATGCGCATTGGCACAGACTCCCATATAGGCGCCAAGGCGTTCAGAAAAATGACTGCGGATCAGCAGTTCGACCTGACACTGTTCACAGCTACACAGCTCGTCTTTAACGGTATGCTGGGTATGCCCGCAGTGCACGCAGTAGACTTTTTTACTCGGGTTTTGCAGGCTGGAGCTATCCGCAATCAAGCTGATTTCCTCATCTAGGCAGCCCGTACCCACCAGGCACTGCTGTACTGTCCAAACAAAGGATTCATCACCGCAGACCACGGTACGTACGCCAGCCTTTTCCTGCTGCAGCACGGTCTCTAGTTCATGCAGCAGGCCAGCCAAGGCTTGATCTTGTTGACTGTCCAGCATCAGCTGCACCGTTTGCGGATGCTGTTTGCTCATTTCGGTTAATTGCTGTGTCACTGCTGATGCTGCATGCTGCAACACCAGCACATACTTGGGTGCATTCCAGTGCAGCGTTTCTACAGTTTGATATCTGGGGGTACTGTGCATGGCTTCCATCATTTGAGAAACCTCATATAAGAACTACATAATCAGATATTTAAAGGTTTTTACGCCGCCTGGCCATTCCCTCTAAATCATACCCACTAAGGGGTAAAGCAAAGCATGCGGGGGAGGTTTTTAAGCGAATGTGGACATAAAAAAAGCAGCTGGAAACCAGCTGCTGCAGAAGAAACGTATACCAGGTTGTTACTATATTTTGTGGGTCTGCCCGGCAGTGTGGCGGATCAAGCATTGACCGTCCTAACCTGCCTTTTGCTGTAGGTCGGCCTCGGTCTGTAAATAAGCCTCCAGGGAGTCATCCAGGGCATCAATCCAGGGCGTATGATGCGGCGTTGCCATCGTCCCGGTCATCAATGAACAGTAAGTATTGTCACGGAAGGCCATAATGTTTTCTTGCTTGTGTTTTTTCCATTGCAAAAAGGTCAGCCTCACCGCTTCAATATCAAAGCTTGGATAATCGGTCTGATCAATCAGGCGCATAATATAGTCGCCTTGAAATTTGAACATGGCTGCTGCATCCTGTAGGGTTTTTTCTTCCTCATGCCAGGCTTGGGTGTCGGCCTGCATCTCGGCAAAACTCGGCAAGGCAATTTTACCCAGCATCACATCGCGCGCATACCAGGCCTGTGCATCAAACATATTGAAGGAATACCACTGATCCTGCATGCCTAAATAAAATAGCTGCGGATTGGCTTCCCAGACCACGCCCTGATACAGGTGCAGCGGATAGAGAATGTTATCGGTTTTTAAACGCAGGCTTTCCGACATGAAAGGGAAACTGTGCAAATAGCCGGTACATAAAATAATGGCATTAATCTCGGCCGAACTGCCATCAGCAAAATAGGCATGGGTCTGATCGACCCGCAGCAGTTGCGGACGCTCTGACCAATTTTCTGGCCAGTGATAGCCCATCGGTGAACTGCGGTAACAACTGATAATCTGCTTTGCACCATATTTATAGCATTGTGAACCTATATCTTCAGCAGAATAGCTGCTGCCGACCAGCAGTACATTTTTACCTTTAAATTCCAGTGCATCACGGAAGTCATGGGCATGTAAAATCCGTCCGCCAAAACTGCCGAAACCTTCATATTCAGGAATTTTTGGGGTAGAAAAATGGCCTGAAGCCACCACCACAAAATCAAAAGTCTCGGTATACATCTCGTCGGTGACATGGTTATGCACCGTCACTGAAAACTGCTTGCTGTCAGGGTGAAACTCGACATGGCGCACCGCGCTGTTGAAGCGGACATATTTGCGTACATCGGCTTTTTCTACCCGGCCTTTGATATAGTCCCACAGCACGGCACGTGGCGGATAAGAACCAATCGGCCGGCCAAAATGCTCATCAAAGGTATAGTCTGCAAATTCCAGACATTCTTTCGGGCCATTCGACCACAGGTAACGGTACATGCTGCTATGCACCGGTTCACCATGTTTATCCAGGCCGGTATGCCAGGTATAATTCCATTGACCACCCCAGTCGGCCTGCTTTTCAAAGCATACCATTTCCGGAATTTCGATGCCCTTGCTTTGCGCAGATTGAAAAGCGCGCAGTTGCGCCATCCCGCTTGGCCCTGCCCCAATAATTGCAACTCGTTTCATGGTGAATCTCCATGTGATCTGTTTTAAACAAAACTGCCGTGATGCCATTACCTTAGACAGACCTAGATTATTTCGAAATTCCTCAGATGGGGTATGCACAATGGGATACTGACCGGGGGTCATGCCGCTTTAGCGACTTGCATGCTCTCAGTTTTGGATAAATACAGCGCCTTCCAGACCCAGCACCATGTCACTTTGCGAATATAGGCCCTGCCCGATTTCCTGTACCCGCTGTATACGGTTCTGGGCAGTGACAATGCGGTAGTGCAAATGAAATACGCGATGATGCTGCAAAGCCAACTGGATACTGTCCCAGACATACTGCTGGTCATCGGGATGAATCAGCTGTCCATAGCGCGGCGTATTGATCAGCAGCTCACTGTGATAACCCGTTATCTGCTGACAGCCGCTGCTGACATAGTCCATGGTCCAGTTCCAGTCATTGCGTGAGCGGTACAGCATGACCGGCAGGCGCGACAGCAAATCATGCAGACTGCGCTGCTGTGCATCCTGCAGTTCTTGCTGCCGGATTTTTTGCGTCTGCTCTGTGCCTAAAATGCACCATCCCCGCAACTGGTTTTTTCCGGCACCGGCACAGATCGGCTGCAGCGACAGATCAAACCACACCAAAGGCTGTTCCGGAATTAACAGGCGCAGTGCCAGCTTACACGGCCGTCCGGCCATGAGGGCACATTGGAAGGTCAAACTATCTTCGGAATACAGCCAGTAGCTCAAGGGTAAGCGCTGGGCTGCAGCATCCGGTTGCAGCTGTAGCAAGTTGTGCCAGGTACGATTGCTGCGCTGAATCGTGCCATGACTATCTAGCAACAGTGCAATATCGGCAAACTGGTCAAACAGTTCAGGCCAATCATGATTCAAGTCCATATTCAGCTCATCTTTGCTGGGAGGCAGCGCTATTTTCGACATATCAGCATTACTCGTACGGTGAACCTTAAACGGAAGACGAGGGATAAATATCAAAATCTGCAGTGTTAAGCTGCTGATGCACCCACACGGAAAGTTCCAGCCGTGAATGTACATTCAGTTTGCGTAGCAGACTTTTCACATAGACTTTTACCGTACCGTCACTGATGCCTAATTCGCGGGCAATCAGTTTATTGTTCAATCCTTTGGCGATCAGCTTTAACGTTTCCTGCTCCCGCTGCGTCATTTCCGACAGCAGTTTGCGCTGCAATAGCACCTGTTCAGAGGTTTTATGCAAGGCAGCGGCTAAGGGTGCCGTCTGCTGCCGGACTTGCTGGGCCAGCAAAGCGACTCCATCGGCATGCAATACGGTCCTGCCCTGCATGACTTGATGCAGTTGCAGCAGAATATCTTCCGGCAAGGTATCTTTGGGCAAAAAGCCATTGGCACCGAGACGAATGGCATCCAATACAATGCTGTCCTCCAGGCTGGCGGTTAAAATAATCACTTTAAGATCGACATTGCGTTCCCGGATGCATTTTAGTACCTCAATGCCGCTCATCTGCGGCATCTGTACATCCAGCAGCAGCAATTCAATGTTCGCGGTGTCCAGTGCTGACAGAAATGCTGATCCGCAGCTGTATTCCTGCTGTACATCAAAATGCTCGGACTGGCGGATAATATCCGCCACACCGCGCCTGAACAGCGCATGGTCATCTACAATACTGACTGCAATTTTATTCATCTCACTCCTCTCCAGTGCTCAGGTCTAATATCAGTTCAACGCAGGTGCCGCAGGGCTGATTCGGGCGGATACTGAGCACAGCACCAATCCGTTCGGCTCGTTCCTGCATAATTTCCAGTCCGAAACTGTCCGGCCGTTTCCGCCCTGCCTGTATGCCGCGGCCATTATCTGCAATCTGAATGTGCAGCTGCTGAGTGAAATTGCGCTTTACAGAAATGACGGCTGTACTGGCGTGGGCATGACGCACAACATTGCTCAGGCTTTCACGGATGATATACAGCAGCTGTACCGACTGTCTGGCACTGACTTTCAGCTGCGGGATACGGTTATCCAGTTCAAAGGCCACACTGGACTGATGTTCAAATTCGGCAATAATTTTTTTCAGCGCGGTGAAAAAATCCAGTTCCTGATAGGTTAAGCGTGAGGCGGTAATCAATTCACGCACCTGCTGGTAAGCATAATGGGTATAAGCTGCCAGTTCCTCGGTCTGTTCCAGCAGCGGTGCATAGCCAGGCTGCTGTTTGCATTGCTGGTTCAGCTGCGCAGATTTCAATCTTAAGAATCCAATAATTTGCGCAATACTGTCATGTAAGTCGGCCGAAAAATCACGCCGCTCCTGCTGCAATATGGTTTGTATGCGCTCCTGCTGTAGCGCGCGTTCCTGAAAGCCCGATTGCAAAGCCTGATCCAGCTGCTGTAGTAGCTCCGCTTCCACCGGCTGGACTGCCGAATAGTTTAAATATACCCGCCAGACTGCAAAATTCTGTCCGGTAAACAGCGGGAGGCAATCATGCTGGTCCAGCAGCAGCGGTACATCCTGCTGCATCACAGAGATGGAGCGAGGTAGCAGCTGCTCTTGGAGCAGACGTACCTCAGACTGCGCTAGCGGTTGCGCCAAGGCATGAAAAATGAAACATTCCTGAGTGAAGGGATAGCACATCACCAGACAATATTCCGGCAAGCCCGGCACAGGAAAATGCTGTTTCAGCCATTGCAGAAAAAGTGGCAATTCGGCCTTGGGATCCTGAATCTGCATCAGCTTTAATTTGGCCTGCAGATAAAACAGCGTCAATTCACTCTGGCGAAGCAGCCGTTGGGTCTGATCTAAATCACCTGCCTGGTTTATGGCACGCTCTGTCTCTATTTTGCCGTCATTCATCACTTCACTCGCAAGATGCGCCATGCTGCTGAATTATTCTTTACAGTTAAATTATTTGAGCAGGAATCATGCCAAAATCCAGCACTACCCTATTCAGGGTATACCTCTGGAGAAATTGCTGTGCCAGCAGAATATGTGTGAAATGAATAGCATCAGAACCAGCGAGACGCTTTGGGCTCATCTATGGGAACGCTTACTTCAGCTTTAGCCACTGCAGTGACAGATGAATATATTCATTTGCAGCAGCCAATCCATGAACTGTATTTGCGCGCAGATGCACAGTACATGCACATTTTTGACCTGGATGCGGGCGATCGCATTCAATTTGACTTACCTGAACAACAGAGTATTGATCTGCTGATTTTCAATACTGAACAGCAGCTTAGGCCGGAATTGCTGCAAGCACTACAGGCCGAATCCCTTCTGGTGGCCAATGGTGCTCGGGCTACGCTTGCGCAGTTAAATCAGGCCAGCGCCTCAGGCCAGCGCCTGAAACAGCAGTTAGCACAGCATGCCATACAGCCTGACTGGCTGGAGCAGGCACTGACCTTGCACAGCCCTGGAAAGAGCATTTTTCAGGCATCGGCGGCAATTCAGGTCATCGTGTTCAATACCGGCCTGGACATGAATGTGCAGCAGCAGTACTGCATAGATGAAGTGCCAGTGACGCTATTTAAAGCCCAGCCCGTGCATTATTATTTGCCGCAGCCTTTAGCCAAACCAGTGCAGGAAATTCTGATACCGCGCGCTTCAGCACGGACGTATAGCGTTAAAGCGGGCCAATGGATTCAAATTATCGACTTGTCGGGCAAGCAGTGTTCCGATTTTTTAGCCTTTGATGCCCAGGCTTTAGCCCAAGGCCAAGAACTGGGTCTGGATGCCATGGCCACCCGGACCATTTTGGGGCATGCCACCCCGGCTCCCGGGCTGCACTCTAAGTTTTTTGCCTCAGATCTGCAAGCACTGGCCGAAGTGGTTCAAGATACCGTGGGGCGGCACGATATGTTCCTCAGTGCCTGCAGTCCGAAGTTCTATAACGATTCCGGCTACTTTGGCCATATTTCCTGCACCGATAATTTTAACCAGGTTCTGCAGCCTTTTGGCATCCAAAGCCGCAATGCATGGCCTGCCATTAACCTGTTTTACAACACCTTTGTTGAACCTTGCGGTGCAATCAGCATGGCAGAACCGTGGTCCAGGGCGGGGGATTATGTCCTGCTGCGTGCCCACCGCGACCTGCTCTGTGCATCATCTGCCTGCCCTGACGATATTGATCCTTCCAATGGCTGGGTACCGACGGATATTCTGGTCCGGATTTATGATCAGGATCAGCATTTCCCACGCTCCCAGCATTATCGAATTGACCCAGAGGAACTGCCGCGCATGACCCAAGCATCAGGATTTTTTCCGCGCATCCAAGCGCTTACTTCAAAAATCAGTGAGTACCACGGCTATTGGATTGCCAATGAATACGACGGCTGGGGTGCCAAAGCGGAATATCTGGCCTGCCGTGAAAGGGTCGCCATGATCGATTTAAGCGCGCTGCGCAAATTTGAAATTACCGGCCCGGATGCAGAAGCTTTTATGCAGTATGCCTTGACCCGAAATATCCGCAGACTGGCGGTGGGTGAAATTGCCTACTCGGCCTCCTGTCTGGAAACAGGCGGCATGGTGGATGACGGCACGATTTTCCGCATGGGTGAAAACTGTTTCCGCTGGATTTGTGGTGATGAATATTCAGGAACCTGGCTGAAACAGCTGGCCCAGCAGCATGGCTATAAAGTCAGCATCCGCAATTCATCCCGGCATATTCACAATATTGCAGTGCAAGGTCCGCACAGCCGTGCGCTGTTGCAGCAACTGATCTGGACACCGGAACATCAGCCAAGCGTAGAAAAATTAGCATGGTTCCACTTTACCCTTGGCAAGCTGGGCGGTACAGACGGGATTCCGGTCATGGTATCACGCACCGGCTATACCGGTGAGCTGGGCTTTGAAGTCTGGTGTCATCCTAGCCATGCCGAACAGCTTTGGGATGCCGTTTGGCAGGAAGGCCAGCAATATGACATTGCTCCGCTCGGTTTTGATGCCCTGGATCTATTGCGCATAGAAGCTGGGCTGATCTTTGCACAGCATGAGTTTTCAGCTGAAACCAATCCCTATGAAGCCGGCATTGGTTTCACGGTACCGATGAAAACCAAGGAAGAAGATTTTATCGGCAAACAGGCCATGAAAAATCAGGCGCTGGAAAGCCGGCATAAACTCATGGGCCTGGTCCTGGAGGGCAATGAAGCGGTCCAGCATGGCGACCCGGTCTATGTCGGACGTTTTCCTGTGGGTGTGGTGACCAGTGCAGCCAACTCTCCTTTACTGCAGCAACAGATTGCCCTGTGCCGCCTTGCACCGCAGTATGCCCTAACAGGCACCGCTGTCGAAGTTGGACAACTGGATGGCCTTAAAAAACGCCTGAAAGCCAAAGTGGTGGAGTTGCCTTTTTATGATCCACAAAGGTTAAGAGTAAAAAGTTGATTGTCCAACCCATCATTTTTGCCTAGCCGTTGGATGCTCTTTAAAGCTGAACATTGCTACTGCTGAACAGCCATCCTGAACATAAGACCAGCGCTGCATTTTTCTAGAGGGTGCGGCTCTTTAACCCTGAGTTTTTATCTGGCTATGGCAGGATTATACAAATATTTTAAAGGCGCAATATCCCGGGTGATGATAACTGCAAGCTCCCACTCGGATGGGTCGTTTGCCTTATTCAGTAAACTGGTACCCTCCAGCCAGCTTCAGAATATTCAGTTGATGAGTTAGAGAAAATAGCAACATATTTTAAGGATCGAGAAAGATGTGTAGATAGCTGTGCCTTTAGGTTAAGTAGAATGTCAATTTCTAATTTATTTACTGCAATCTGTTTACATACCAAAAGTAGAGAAATGATGAGCTAACCATCGCTATATGTCTGATCACATCGTAGAAATTCTTCCATTTTTTAGTTTTTACATTATTTTTTAACTGCACGTTTAAAAGCTTTCAATACTTCCTCTCTGGCGCTTGCCAGCCATTAGGCCAGATCATGGTTGAGGCTAGCTCCTTACCCCTCTATCAGAGCCACCTGATTTTAGTTTCCACGTTCTTTTAACCAGGGACTAAAGTCACACCAGATCATGGCCTGCACAACACTCCCCCCTCTTCTGAAGCTTTTGTCCTAGGTAAAAGGTGGCATTATGGGTAATTTAAGCATCGGTTTCTTTCAGCTTAGGCTATTTCCAGCAGTCCAGTGAATGAAAACAATAATTTTGGCACCCATTTTGCTTAATCAGTATTACGTTTTATAAAAATTGTAATATTGAGGGGCAACACTATGGGTTACGTTGCACGTGAACTCAGTCAAAGAAATAAACTACTGTTTGGCTTGGGGTCTTTTTTAATACCGGTCTTGATTTGGTGTGCAGTCAGCTATTTACCCTTTATCTGGCATCCACAAGTCCAGATTGCCGATTCAGGCAGCGTGAACTATTTACAGGTCGGTAGTCGCATTGATAAAGACGTCTTTTTCTCTGCCGCCCAGTCTGCGCTAGATCAAGGTCTGGCTCCACCTCAAGGGATTCTGGTGAATCCGATCTATCTGCCCGCCCCGCATGAAGTGGCGATTGCCCTAGTCACGGCATTCACCACTGAACCTGCACAGGCCAATGCACCCTGGTTCCATGAAAGCCTGTGGCACAGTATCAAGCTGGTCTTTAGTGCTTTCTTTATTTCTTCGCTGATCGGGATTCCACTCGGTATTTTATGTGGCTTCTCTCATAAAATTTCCCAGCTGACCGAGCCTTTTGTTGAATTTTTCCGCTACTTGCCTGCCCCGGCTTTTGGCGCACTTGCAGTGGCTATTTTAGGGATCAATGATGCACCGAAAATTGCCATCATTGTTATTGGCACCCTGTTCCAGCAAATCCTGATTATTGCCAATACCACACGTCTGGTAGACCGTAGCCTGATTGAAGCCGGTTTTACCTTAGGCACCAATAAAATGAAAAGCCTGTTTTATGTGGTCATTCCAGCAGCCCTCCCTGAAATTTACCGCAATCTGCGTGTCCTGCTCGGCTGGGCATGGACCTATCTGATCGTGGCTGAACTGATCGGCAGTACCTCCGGGATTACCTGGTTCATTACCCAGCAAGCCCGTTACCAGAATTTTGACAATGTCTTTGCCGCGATCCTGATCATTGGGGTGATTGGTCTGCTTTGCGATGTGATGTTAATGAAACTGGGACAACGCCTATTTAAATGGAAACCGGGAGCAAATTAATGCAAAACCCTGAATTTAATACCCGCGAATACTTTGACAAGATTTATAGCCGTCCGGTGATTCTGGAAGCGAAACAGCTGACGCAAAAATTCAGTCATGGCAAAACTGAACGTACGGTTTTAAATGCCCTGGATCTCAAAATTCATAAACGTGAGTTTATCTGTGTGATTGGTCCTTCCGGTTGTGGTAAATCGACCTTTAGCCGTGTGGTGGCGGGGCTAGACCCTTATAGCAGTGGTGAGATTCTGGTCGATGGCCAGCCGATTACCGGTCCGAGTCCGGAACGTGGCATGGTATTTCAGGGCTATACCCTGTTCCCATGGAAAACCGTCAAAGAAAATGTCATGTTTGGCCCGAAAATGAAAGGCCAAAGTCATGCCTCAGCCGAAGCGCAGGCACGTGAATGGATCAATATCATTGGTCTGGAAAAATATCAGGACCAGTATCCGCATCAGCTTTCTGGTGGGATGAAACAGCGTGTCGCGATTGCCCGTGCGCTGGTCAATGAACCCAAGGTCTTGTTGATGGATGAACCTTTTGGTGCACTAGATCCGCATACGCGCCAGAAAATGCAGCGTCACCTGATGGACCTGTGGCAGAACATCGACATCACCATCATTTTCGTGACCCACGATATGGATGAAGCGATTTTGCTGGCCGACCGGATTGTGGCCTTGAAAGCCAATCCAGGTGAAATTAAAGAAATTATTGAAGTGAATCTGCCACGTCCGCGTCATCCCGATCTGATGCTGACGCCGGAATTTAAACAACTGCGTGAGCATGTCGATCACCTGGTGCATGCCCAAGAAGATGAACTGGATCCTGCACTGGCGGATCTGCCGGAGATTCCACGCTTAACTAAAATTAGTAACTCCAAATAAGAGGTAGACCAAGACCATAATGGCTTATGTGTATTTATTGATTGCAGTCATTTCAGAGGTTATTGCGACCTCTGCACTGAATGCATCAAAAGGCTTTACCGTTTGGCAACCCAGTGTTGTGACCTGTATTGGTTATTTGATTGCTATTTATTTCCTAGCATTAACCATGAAAAGCATTCCGATGGGGATTACCTATGCTCTCTGGTCTGGTGCTGGGATTGTATTTATTTCTACGATAGGCTGGATTGTCTTTAAACAACATCTGGATGCCGCTGCGATGATCGGTTTGGCATTTATTTTGGTGGGTATTTTTATTATTAATATCTTTTCAAGTTCAACTACTGTTTAATTTTTTACTTGTCGTTTCTCAGTCATTGCAAACTTTAAAAATAAACTAGAAAAAAGCCCAGATTTGGATCTGGGCTTTTCACGTTTTTGGTATTATTGTAATGATTCCACCAGTGTTGGCACAATCAGGCCATCTGCATCTTGTTCAGTAGTATAAACACCATTGCTTACGTTGAATTTATTCACATAGTAAGTTGATCCATAAATTGAATCGAAACCTGTACCTTTGCTAAATACCTTTTTATTGGCTGACAGATCTAGCAGATGTGTACCACCAATAAACTGTTCATATTGTTTAGGATCAACGCCCACTTTATTTGCCATGATTTTTACAGCTTCTTCATGGGTCGCTGGGTCATTGATGAATTTAACAGTCTTGTCCCAAACCTGAATGATCTTTTTCCATTCTTCTTTATTTGCAGACAAATGGGTCATATTCACAGTCAGCGTATCGTAGATCAGACCCGGTTTATCTTTCGAGCTATAGATAATTTTAGAACCTGAAACTGCTTTGAGTGCCTGATTTGCTACTGGTTGCCAAACTGCAATCGCCGATACATCAGGGCTATTAAACACCTGTGGCAATTCATTGGTCATCGAGTTAATCAGATTGACCTCAGAAGATTTAATCTTGGCATCTTCCAGGGCTGTAGACAGCAGCAAGTGATCGACCAGACCTTTTTCTACCGCAATTTTTTTGCCTTTCAGTTCATCAACACTATTAATGCCATTTTTAGCGATGATGACGTCATTACCCGCAGAATAATCTGTCACCATGATCATTGCACCTTTAGTACCGCCGGATGCAATCACCAGATTGTCACCATTGGTCACGGAAATTGCATCCAGCTGGTTCGCAGAAAAGGCATTAATCGACGCTGAATAGTCAAACCATTTAAAGTCTACATTCACACCAGCTTCTTTAAAGAAACCTTTTTCAATAGCGACTTGCCAAGCCACCCAGCCCGGCCAGTCGCTGTAGCCAATGGTGATTGGTTTAGTATTTACCGTTCCAGTTGTTTTACTGGATGGTTCTGGCACCTTAGCCGTATTGTCACAGCCACTCAATAAAATGGTGCCACAGATCGATGCGGCTAAACTTAGTTTTTTCATCATGGTGCGATTTCCCCTATGCAATTACATTTAAAACGCGTGTTTGAAGGTTGTTTTGATTGAATAAAGTCACGCCAGCCGCCGAAATGGCTGATGTCAGTGGCATCTTCCAGCGCATAGCCTTCACAGATAAAGCCTTTGACCCAACTACCATCCGCCAGCTGAACATTGCCAATACCGAGCGGTGCCGGCACTTCTGCAACAATCTGACCAAAGTTGGCAAATGGAATATCCCAGACTTCGACTGCAATCTTCTGACCTGTGCTGCTGTACTGCAGGCCCGGTTTAGGCGGAGTGGTATTTTTCAAGGCATACAGTTTATAGCGGGCTGCGGTCTGGGTGGTTTGCAGCAAGGTTCCGCCACGTGTAGTCAGCTGGAAGTTCAACGGCATGTCGGTCAGGTGTGCACCTACAACTGCGAGTTTGACCGAATGCTGGGATTGAATCGGCATTGTTGGAGCGTAAGTTTTTTGCGAAGTCCCCAGCGTTAAAGATGTCACTTGCTGCCAGTGTTGAGCAAAGTTGGCCAAGGCCTGATCCATCCAGGCGGGAGCAATAAAGGTCACTCCGCTTGGCAGGCCATCGGCACGAATGCTATTTGGCAGTGCCAAAGCTGACAGATCGGCAAAATTGACGAAATTGGTATAGGCACCCATGTGGCTGTTTTTGACCAGTGGGTCTGCTTCAACCTCGGCAATCTTGTAAATGGTCGGTGCGGTAGGCACCATCAGGGCATCAAAGTCTGCCAATGCCAGATTGATTTGGCGCGCCAGCTGGGCACGTTCATATTCCGCCTGCATCATATCGACAGCGTTGAAGTTGTCCGCCTGACTGATGATCTGGTGAATCACCGGATGGGTCACCTCACGCGAAACCATTTTTTCTACAGCGCTGCTACGCTCTGCGACCCAGGCTTTGTTATATAAAGCCGAAGCCAGCTGATTGAAGATGCTGAAATCAATCGCTTCGACCGCATAGCCCAGCTGTTTGGCACGAGCGATCGCCAGGTCAAAAGCTTTTTCCGATTCCACATCTGCATAAAATTCCAGCTGTGCCGGAATGGCAATTTTGCCTTTGGAGAACTGGGTGGATACATTTGCTGGATGCTGGCATGAATATTCATCAGATGCATCATAGCCTTGCATTAGCTGAGCCACTTGCCAGGCATCATCCACCGTCAAGGCAAAAATTGAAATCACATCAATGGTACGGCAAGCCGGAATCAGCCCCGAAGTTGAGAACCAGCCCTTGGTCGGTTTAAGCCCCACAATATTGTTATGTCCTGCCGGCACACGGCCCGAACCTGCGGTATCGGTACCTAAACTGAAGGGCACCTGACCATTGGCAACCGCCACAGATGAACCCGAACTTGAACCGCCACTGATATATTCAGGATGAAAGCTGTTTTTCACTGCACCGTATGGAGAACGTACGCCGACCAGACCGGTTGCAAACTGGTCCAGATTGGTTTTACCCACCACAATCGCACCAGCCGCTTTCAACTTGGCAACCACTGTTGCATCCTGGCTGGCCAGATACGCAGCTTCTTTACAGGCCGCAGTGGTATAAAAACCGGCAACATCAATATTGTCTTTCACCGCAAATGGAATGCCATATAACGGTAAATCATCTAATGATTTGTCTTTTAGCTTATCAATTTGGGCTTGTAATTGTTCGCTTAAGGCAATGGAAATCCAGGCATGATCATCATTGTTAAACGATGCAACATAAGAGATCAGGTCCTGTAACTGGATCTGCTGTTGCTGGTAAGCATTCTGCCAGTCCTGGATGGTCCATAAAGTGTTCATGACAATACTCCTTTATTGGTATTTTGGGGAATGGGAGGCATCACGGCATCCATCAGTTCCAGGTGCCCTTTGAGCACCCCTTTCAATGCAATAAATTGTTCGCCAATTTCTTTCAGGTCACTGCTCACGCCCTGCATCAACATCACCTGCAGGACTTTTTCATCATCCAGCTGGATATGCAGCGAGCTGATCACCTGTTCCAGATATTGCTGTTGCAGGTCCACCAGCTGGGAACGCAGCGGCTTGAGGCTGACGTCATAGACCAGCGTCAGGGTGCCGACCATCACTTCATCGTGTGCCACCAGATCGTCAATCAAATAGCGGTTAATCATGTCGACAATAGCCTGAGAACGGCTTTCATAATGTTGCTCGACAATCTTTTGATCGAGTGCCTGAAGCGTGCTTTCTGGCAGGGTGATACTAATCCGTGCCAATTTTTGTTTAGCCACGGCGGTATTCCTTCTGCTGTGCGGATTGCTGTAAATGCAGTCCGGCACGTACGCTTAAAAGCTCAACTAAAAATTTCAGCCATGGATGCAGCTTTTTATTCGAGTCTGGATAATTCATGTGCATCTCCTACAGGTATTACAAAACTGGAATTTCGTATTACTTGCTAAAATGCAGAAAGCGTGCCAATTGTGGCGATGGGGTGAAATAAAAACGGCTAAAAAAAAGCCCCATTACGCTGAGCTGGGGCCTGTTTTAAATCAGGGGGTTATTGATGATTTCACCGGTTCGATTGCTTTTATTCTTCATGTACAGTTATTTTTTTTATACATGATGGGTTGACCGATGAGTATGGTTGAGTGATCAAGTAAATGGCTCTCCTCTGTTTATCTGTCATGTAAATAAAAGCAGAAAGCATGCCAGCTTAGTTCTTATAAATAAAATTATCTAAAAACAGTTATTTATTAACATAAAAAGTACTTCAAAATATTGATCAAATGTATATGCGCCAAGATTGATCAGATTTGCACCAAAACGATGTCATTTAAAATATAAAATTGTGCTGTGTAGTCTTGGGTGGCAGTTATAGTGTTTTACCAATGAGCTTGTGGATTTTGATTCCGGCTGTGGTGGCTTGGGGGATTTGGCTCTTAGATCATAAGCATATTTAAAATAAAAACCGCCAAGAGGCGGTTTGTTTACATATTTTTATAAATGGTATCTCGCCGATCTACATCCAGAACAAGCATGACAATTTTTGCATTGATCTAATCTATTTTTTATTCTTTAAACCATTGAATATTAGTCATAAGTTCTATAAAAGCCCACCCACTTACATTTGGGATATCATCATTATGTTGGCTAGAGGTCTTTCCTGACATAAGATCAAGTTTATGATTTATCGCGTAAATAATCTGTGATTGTTTATCTTGTTCTAAACTCTCCCACCAGTTGGGTGATAATGCGTGATTTTCTGAGTTTAAAAGCAGGTACTGAAAAAGTGTATGCTCTATCGAACCGCCTGAATGTACAATCTTTCCTAAACTAATTATAAATGGTTCACAAGTTGAATTATTTTTAATATGCCAAGCAAATACGTATCCCCATCCCTCATCTATTGGTGCAGAGAAATAAGTGATTAAATCTTTATCATTTTCAAAGTCACTCAAATCTTGTAAAAATCCTTTTTGAAAATCAAAATCAGGATAAATTAAAGATGAGAAAGCTATATTCATTGGTTTTTTTGAATAAAAAATTATATATAAAATATCCTTTTCAAATGTTTGATTAAGGAAGGTTTCATCATAATTTTTCTTTATTTTTATTAATTCTTCGTAACCTTTTTGATTACCTAGTAAATTCCATATTAGATCTTGTTTATGTTCACCTGTGACTAATGGAATATTCTCTTTCAAAGAATGAATAACTTTATATTTTTGATAAATTTCTCTACATATTGAACGATATGCGTACAGAAAAACTTGTTTTTCTGTTGGTTTTAACTTGGCATTGTCAATATCTTCGAAAATTTCATTATCATGTTTCTTACAAAAACCCTTAAAGACAGAAGCTTTACTAGTCCCAACCTTTTGATAATCCAAGTAGGTTTTAGTTTGATGTATATATTTATGACTTAGCTGATATACATGCCCATTTTTAGCAATACTTGTGAGAGACTGACTATTCTGAATTGAATGTGCATTAATAATTTTTTCATCACACTCATCTCCAGCCATTGGGTGAAGACAAAATTTGTGTCTATCCATAGAGTGTTTATTCTTCAATAACTTGGCAATATCTAATGACTCATCACTCTCAAACTTTACAAATTGAGGTTGAGTTAAACTTTCATCTACACCGATGTAAAAAATAGAAAATCCATGTTTTTCTGCTTTATCAAATTGTTCAAGCCCTATATCTCTCCCTAAAAACATTTCACGGCTTACTCTTACTATATTCTCTTCTAAGCTAGTAACTTTCCATTTTTCATCCTTAAAATAATAAACGCACTCTCTAAATGCACTGATTGCAGAAAATGCTTTAACCCAACATGTTACCTGTACATTTTTATACTTGGACCACTTCGAATTTTTTTCTAAAGCTTGGACTTTAAATGTTAAGAAATAGATTTTATTCATAAATATTTTTATAGGTTCATGTTTACTAGCACTATTCTAATAAAAAAACCGTCCTTACGGACGGTCTTTTTTATTCTATCTTGATTAAGCCACCGGCGCCAAGGTAAACAACACCTGCCCTGTTTTCACCGTTTGCCCTTTCTCAATGGTAATGGCATCCACACGCATACGCTCAGGGGCAAGAATTGGAATCTCGATCTTCATCGCTTCAATCACGGCCAAGGTTGCGCCTTCTTCCACAATATCACCTGAAGCACATTCAATTTTCCAAATTGAACCCGGCATATGCGACTCTACGGTGCAGCCACCATCAGGAATTTCAACGCCTTCACCATCATCAACAGCGTCCAGGCTTTCAGACACATATTCTGCAAGACCTGCTGCATGCCAGCGACGGCGTTCTGCATCAAAATTAGCTTGTTGTACGGACTTAAAAGCAGAAATCGATTCCTGATGTTCCGTTAAGAAGTCGTTGTATTCCTTCAGGTTCAATACACCATCTTCAATACGTAGTTTTAAACGACCCGCTTTAAAGTCCTCACGCATTTGCATGAGTTCCGCTTCAGAGACTTCATAGAACTTGATCTGGTCAAAGAAGCGCAGTAACCACGGTTTGCATTGTTCAAAGTCGGTATTTTTACGGTAGCGTGACCACATTTGCGTAGTACGACCGACAAACTGATACCCCCCCGGACCTTCCATACCGTACACACACATATAGGCACCGCCAATCCCTACGGCATTTTCAGGTGTCCAGGTACGTGCCGGGTTATATTTGGTGGTGACCAGACGCTGACGTGGATCAAGCGGCGTGGCCACAGGTGCCCCTAAATACACATCGCCCAGGCCCATCACCAAGTAACTTGCGTTATAGACCACATCTTTGACTGCCTGTTTATCTTTTAAGCCATTAATACGGCGAATAAACTCGATATTGTCCGGACACCACGGCGCATCTGGACGCACGGTTTGCATATAACGTTCGGTTGCCAGTTGGGTTTGAGAATCTTCCCAGGCCAGCGGCAGATACACGGTACGTGATGGTACTTGCATTGCTGTCACATCCGGCAGTTCAGCTTCAGCGACTTGCAACAGGCGCAGCAGGTCAAGCTGATCCAGCTGGATCGAATCAAAATGGATTTGCAGCGAACGGATGCCCGGCGTCAGATCAATAATGCCGGCAATATTCTGTTTCTGTACCCATTTCATCAAGGCATGGATACGGAAACGCAGGTTAAGATCTAAAACCAGCTCGCCATATTCCACCAGCATATAGTTATTGCCAGCAGGACGATAGACTACATCCGGTAGACCATTTTGACCTTTTAAGGTATCCAGCACGGCATTTTTCAGCGTACTGATTTCAGGGTAGAACGATTCATCAAATGCTACGTCTTTTGTATCTGACGCTTCTAACTGCGCATGATATTTTTCATTGAGCACTTTGGCTTGGGTGTAGCTAACAGGGATAAATTTCACTTTGTCACCGGCTTTCAGCTGACCGAGTTTCCACAGTTCTGAGTTGATGACCACCGCAGGACAGACAAAGCCCCCCAGACTTGGTCCATCTGGGCCTAAAATAATCGGCATATCCCCGGTGAAATCAATCGCACCAATCGCATAAGCATTGTCATGAATATTGGAGGGATGCAGACCGGCTTCACCGCCGTCGATACGTGCCCATTCCGGTTTTGGACCAATCAGACGAATCCCGGTACGGCTTGAATTGAAGTGAATCTCAAAGCTGTTGGCAAAGAAGGTATCAATGTCATTTTTGCTAAAGAAATCCGGTGCGCCATGCGGGCCGTACATCACCGCAATTTCCCATTCATGGCTGAATGTTGGAATTTGTTCAGGCGCAAGTGCTTTCACTTCATCAGACGTAAAAGCAGTAATTGACAGCATATCTCCGATTAGCAAGTTACGGCCGGCATGACCACCAAACTGACCCAAGGTAAAGGTTGCTTGTGAACCTAAATATTCAGGTACATTCAGACCGCCCTTTATGCCGATATAGGTACGGCAACCTGTCGCGATTTTGCCACATTTCAAAATCTGGCCTTTACGTACATTCACCGTTTGCCACATCGGCACCACTACGCCATCCAGTGTTGATGGCATATCCCCACCGGCCAGTACGATCTGGCTGTCACAATGGAATTTCAGTGTCGGGCCTTGCAGGGTACATTCCAGCCCTGCGGTATTCGCTGCATTACCAAGTAATTGATTAGCGACATTGAGTGACAATGGATCAATCGCACCGGATGGCGGTACACCGACATCCCAGTAACCGAGACGACCAGCGACATCCTGCACAGCAGTCTGAATACCGGCTTGCAGCACTTCAATTTTCTGGGTTTTCCATGCAAAGGTATTTAAAAAACGTGTGCTTTGAGTCCCGGCTTTAAACACCTCACAGTCGATGATGTTTTGCAGATATTCCAGATTGGTTTCAATCCCCGCAACCTGCGTTTTTGCCAGAGTTTCGGTCATCGCCTGAATCGCAGATTCACGGTCGTCTGCGGTGACAATGATTTTGGCAATCATCGGATCGTAAAAAGATGATACGGTGGAACCGGTTTCTACCCAGGTTTCATTACGGGCATGGGCATCAAACTCAACATGGGTCAAAAGTCCTGCACTGGGCTGGAAGTTCTTGATCGGGTCTTCGGCATATAGACGCACCTGAATCGAATGGCCATGAAATTCCAGTTTCTCCGTTGGTGCTGTCCAGTCACCGCTGGCCAGAGTCACCATCCATTCCACCAGATCCACGCCAAACACCTGCTCCGTCACGCCGTGCTCGACTTGCAGACGGGTATTCACTTCCAGGAAGTAAAATTCCTGCGTATCGGTATCCATCACGAATTCAACCGTACCGGCCGAACGGTAATTCACTGATTGCATCAGCTGGATCGCGACATTCTGGATATAGGCACGCTGTTGATCAGTGATATGCGGTGCCGGGGTTTCTTCGATCACCTTCTGGTTACGACGCTGTACTGAACAATCACGCTCCCCCAGTGCAAGTACCTGTCCGTTGCCATCACCAAAAATCTGCACTTCGATATGACGGGCGTTTTGTACAAATTTCTCTAGGTATAAACCTGCATCTTTAAAGTTGGCTTGGGCTAAGTAAGACACCGTTGCATAGGCATCTTTCAGTTCAGTCTCATTCCAGACCAGACGCATGCCGATGCCGCCACCACCCGCGGTACTTTTTAGCATCACCGGATAGCCAATACGCGCAGCCTCAGTCAGCGCTTCAGCTTCATCTGCCAATAACTGGCTGCCCGGCAGTAATGGCACCTTGGCCTGAATCGCCAGTTCACGTGCGGTGTGTTTCAGGCCAAACTTACGCATTTGTGTGGAGTTTGGACCAATAAAGGCAATGCCTTGAGATTCACACAGGTCGCAAAATTCGGCATTTTCAGACAGGAAACCGTAACCCGGGTGAATGGCCTGCGCACCGGTCTGTTTGGCAACTTCTAGAATTTTCTCAACATTTAAATAGCTTTGACTGGCCGCTGCTTCACCAATATACACCGCTTCATCGGCCAGTGTGACATGCAAGGAATCACGGTCGGCTTCTGAATACACCGCAACCGACTGGATACCCAATTTCTTTAAAGTACGGATCACGCGGCAGGCAATCGCGCCACGGTTGGCAATGAGAACTTTATTAAAGCCATATTTTAAAGTCATGTGCTTACTCCTCAGCTTCACGGATGATCAGTTGAATTTTGGTTGGGTTATAGGCATTACATGGGTTATTCAGTTGCGGACAGTTTGAGATCAGTACGATCAGATCCATTTCTGCTTGAATCTCGACAAATTTACCGGGTGCTGAAATGCCATCATCAAATTTCAAATGACCGTCTGCTGTCACCGGCACATTCATAAAGAAATTAATGTTTGGACCAATATGACGCACATTCAGGCCATGCTTTTTGGCAATCGGATGCTGAGACAACGCCATCATGAAATTGTTACGGCAGCTGTGCATTGGATATTTGTCATGCGCATAACGCACGCTGTTACTTTCACATGAACATGCACCGCCTAAAGTATCGTGGCGGCCGCAGTTATCATCCTGAATTTTCGCAATCGCATTGCCAAAGTTGGTATAAAGCGTGGTGCCTTTTTCTAGATAAATCTGTTTATTGATCGCAAGCGTATCGGTTGCGCTGTAACGCTCTTCAGGATTTCTTGCTGAAATAAATAAGGTATCCACCGCCTGGTTGCCCTCCAGGTCAACAATACGGAAATACAGTCCTTTCTTGACTTCCCCCATCCACGCTTCACCGGCAAGACAGACTTCACTTAATACTGATTTTTCTAAACCATTTTCTAAATTAGCTAATGCAGTCATGATGATTCCCCCAATTAAATGCTGAGTGCGTAGTAACGATTATTGTTTTGGAAAGCACGCTGATTTTGCGGGCATGAATCACGGCAAATATCGGTCTCGGCTAAAGTATTGGCTTTGAACAGTGACAATTGAATATCGGCAGGTTGATACTCAACGCTGTCATCTAAGGCATGGGGTGCTGCAGACAGGAACAGCAGACAGTCCATTTCAAAACGCAGTTCAATGATCTGATCGGTATGGTTCGATGCCACATAAGACAGCTCACCGGCATCATTTGGCGCAACTTTAGAAAACAGATTGACCGTAGCGCTTAAATCTTGAGTCGATAAGCCAAATTTGGTCATCTCTAACAGCAAGCTGTCTTTGCCATTGCGGTACATGTCATTGCGTGCATCTTGAAAGGTTTGGGTTCCAAACTGTTTTTCAATTTGTACTTTGGTGCTTGGAGCGCATAAAGCATCATTCCAGCCATGCTCATCGTTGACAATCGATGCCATGACCCGGCCGAGATCTGAATACAGCACATGGCCGGTGCTTAAAAATGCGGTATGTTGCCCTTTTAGACTGTCGGGCATGTTATAGCGTTCCAGTTTATCCTCAGCATTAACACAGAACAGGGCAACGTTGGCATTGGCACCGAGTGCCTTGAATTGTAGAATTGCGCCTTTTTGAATGCGACCCGACCAGTGATGCCCGCCTGGCAGGATTTCAGTCCATAAAGTCTGATTGTTATGATAGTCGCCCATGTGCATGACCTCTCTAAGGTTTCAGTTCCAACCTCCCGGGCTTTTATCCCTCCGTGTAGCTCTGTTTTTTATCAAAACTAAGCCGTGAACTCTCGGTCTCAGGCACAGTATTTTTGCAAATAATTGCCCAAATAACTGCCGGAACCCTAGATCACTTTATGCTAGAGAGGTAAATGCAAATGATGTGCCAGTTTAGTATTACGATTTTTTGTTTTTATCACACTGTATTGGGCATAAAAGCAGGCATTGCAACGTAATCTTCGCTGCCCTGCACCATGATGAATCAAATTGGCTTGAAGTGCTGAAAGCTTGGGTTTTTAGCTTTTGTCCATCAAAATTCCGCTACTGGATCCTGTTGTCTCACGCTATTCGCTGGAATTTTTAAATGCCCTTGAGGTGGAAATAGGGCGGATGAATGCCGAAGTAGGCTTAAATCATGTCATTGCTTTAGACCCAGTCGATCAAGGTCGGCTTGTGATAAGAACCGGTTAGCGCTGTATTACATCCAGCTTCCTGCAGGTATGTATCAACACAAGCGCTTAACCCGATGCTAAACAGACAACTGCTGTTGCGGCAGCTGGCTAAAAAATGGCGGACTTGAGAAGTTGTTATCCGCGGGGTTTACTGATCAGCCAGTTTAAGTTTTGGCGAACGGCAGGCCACTCATGTTTTACAATACTGTACACATAGGTGTCTCTTAAAATATCGCCAGCCACCACCTGATGACTTCTTAAGATACCATCCAGCTTTGCCCCTAGGCGTAAAATTGCGGCCTGACTGCGAACATTAAAAGAAGATGTTCTGAATTCCACCGCAATACAATTCAATTGTTCAAAGGCATGCGCAAGCAGTAACTGCTTAGATTCTGTATTCACCAGTGTGCGCTGTACGGACTGCCGATACCAGGTAGAACCAATTTCCACACGTCGATGCAGCGACTCAATATTCATAAAACTGGTCATGCCTAATGCCTGCCCTGTGCTGCGATCTTCTATATAAAAAGGCAGCATACTTCCCGACTGTTGTAATGCCAGCCGTCGTTGAATTTCAGTACTCATTTGCTCTGGTGCAGGAATATGCGTATACCACAGCTTCCAGAGTTCTCCATCGCGAACCGCATCCACAAGTGCCTCGACCTGGGTTAAATCAAGCGGTCTTAAAATGACCTGTTCACCCACTAATTCAACCGGTTTGATCCACGGCATGTTGCTCTCCCCCATTAGACCGAAATGCGGCCTATACTTTCTGCTTGATGTACTGGATTCGGCAATGCATGCATGTATTTTTTGCATCACCTGCCCAAGCATGTGCCTCATCCAGAATAGTGCAATACTGTTGGTTTTTCCTGGGTTTTAATTGTTCTTCAAGTCGTCGCATTGCTCTTTCGATCAAGCAAAGTAAGGGGAAATATTTTTCAGCGTATAGTCAATCTCTCCAGATTCATGCACCTATCAAAAGCAGTACCACCCGTCCAAGAGCCAAACCACCTGCCGAAAAGCAGCACTTTGCCGGTGAAGCTGAGTGCCCTGTTTGGCACTAGAATAGCCTGTCCATAATTTGCTTGAATTTTGTAGCATCTGTTTGCCACTGCGGATTTTTGTCTTTATCAATGATCAGTGCCCGTACACCCTCAATAAAATCGCCCTGCTCTAACCAGATATCCTGCAAATCCCGTTCCAGTTGCATACATTTTTCCAGCGACAGGTTCTGACCGGTCTGCTGCAATTTCAGACTGGCTTGTTTTGCCATCAGCGGACGTTGCTGCAAGAGGGCCAGCATTTTCTTGGCCCAGTCCTGATTGAGGGCATCGCTGGCATGGGCCAGACTGTGTTCAATTTCGTCCAGATGGGGATAGGAAAAATGCTGGTTAATCGGGTCGATGCGTTTTTGTAATTCGCTTTCTAGCGGATGGGTGATAAATGTACTGATGATTTTGCGGATTTCCACCGGGTTTAAAATAGGCGCAGCACTCAATGCCGCTTCTAAATCAGCAAAACACTCACTCGGCACATGATAATCGACCAGATCCAGATAAAGCGCATCACTGCTGCTGATCTGCTCACCGGTCAGTGCCATATATACACCGACTTCATCCAGTCTGGACAGAAAATGGGTTGCACCAACATCCGGGAAGAAGCCAATCGCGGTTTCTGGCATGGCAAAGCGTGATTTTTCACTGGTCACCTTGATATGACAGGCCTGAGCCAATCCAAATCCTCCGCCCAGTACATAGCCATCCATCATCGCGATCACAGGTTTGGGAAAATGACGCAGCGTATTCAGCATGGCATATTCAGTGGCGAAAAAATCCTGATATCGGGTATTGCCGGCCTGATAGCTGTCATACAGATAACGGATATCGCCTCCGGCACAAAACGCTTTCGGACTGTTGGAATTGATCAGCACGGCTTGTACCTGCGGGTCATGACGCCACTGATCGAGTTGTGCCTGAATACCCTGAATCATCGGCAGGGTTAAAGCATTTAAATGGCTGCTACGGTCCAGGCTAATGATGCCCAGACCTCCTGCGACCCGAATTTCTAAGTTGTTATCATCACTCATTATTTTTTCCTATTATGATTTTTATTGATGGGTAAATTGGGCTGGGCGTTTTTCCACAAAGGCCTGCATGCCTTCTTTCTGGTCAGCACTGGCAAAAATGGAATGGAAAACCCGGCGTTCAAAACGCAGACCTTCGGCCAGACTGACTTCAAAGGCCCGGTTAATCGACTCTTTAATCATCATCACTGCCGGCAAGGATTTCTCGGCAATTTTTTCCGCCGCTTGCAGGGTGTGTTGCAGCAGTTCTTCCTTGACAAATACCCGTGCCACCAGACCGCTTTGCTCGGCTTCCTGTGCCCCCATTTGCCGTGCGGTCAGGCACATTTCCATGGCTTTGGCCTTGCCGATGGCCAGGGTTAAACGCTGGGTCCCGCCAATGCCGGGCAACACACCTAAGGTAACTTCAGGTAAACCAAATTTTGCATTGTCGGCGCAATAAATAAAGTCACACATCAGCGCCAACTCGCAACCGCCACCCAAGGCATAACCACTGACCGCGGCAATCAAAGGCTTACGGCGCTGTGCGATGCGATCGGCCAGACTGAAAAAATCGTCCAGATAAATTTGTGGGAAAGTTAAATCTGCCATTTCCTTAATATCGGCACCGGCAGCAAAAGCTTTTTCCGAACCGGTAATCACGATACAACCAATTTCGGGGTCTTTTTCTAGCTGATCGAGTGCCTGATTGACCTCGACAATCAGCTGGTTATTCAGTGCATTTAACGCCTGAGGACGGTTTAAGGTAATCAGTCCGACACCGTTACGTTGTTCGAGTAAAATGGTTTGCCATTGCATGATAAAAATCCTTTTTAATTCCTTATAAACTGCGTGCAATCACCAGACGCTGAATATCGCTGGTGCCTTCATAGATCTGACAAATTCGGGCATCGCGATAAATGCGTTCAATCGGAAAATCTTTCAGATAGCCATAGCCACCAAAAATTTGTAGCGCCTTGGAACAGACGCGTTCGGCCATTTCTGAAGCAAATAACTTGGCCATGGAGGCTTCAGTCAAACAGCTTTCGCCGGCTTCCTTTTTACGTGCAGCAAAATGAACCAGTTGACGTGCAGCTTCAATTTCGGTGGCCATGCTGGCCAGCCTGAACGCAATCGCCTGCTGCTCAAAAATCGGTTTGCCAAAGGCCACGCGCTCATGCGCATATTTGCTGGCTTCTTCTAAAGCGGCACGCGCCAGTCCGACCGCCTGTGCGGCAATACCAATCCGTCCACCTTCAAGATTGGCCAGAGCGATTTTCAGGCCTTCACCTTCTGCACCGAGTCTTAAGCTTTCATGAATGCGCACATCGGTTAAGGCAATCTGGCAGGTATCCGAAGCGTGCAGGCCCAGTTTCTCTTCCACCCGGATCACTTCATAGCCGGGAGTATCGCGCGGCACTAAAAAGGCACTCATGCCTTTTTTGCCCGCAGTCGGATCGGTGATGGCAAAGACAATAATCATCCCTGCGTTATTTCCAGAGGTAATAAACTGTTTGGCACCATTAATGATGTAGTGATCGCCATCTTTGACCGCGCGGGTTTTAATCGCAGCAGCATCCGAGCCGGTATGCGGTTCGGTCAGGGCAAAAGCACCAATCATTTCCCCTTGGGCCAAAGGTTTTAAAAATTGCTGCTTTTGCTGTTCGGTTCCGAACTTGAAAATCGGTACACAACCCACCGAGTTGTGTACGCTCATAATCGCAGAAGTTGCGCCATCCGCTGCGGCGATTTCTTCCAGTGCCAGCACATAGGCCAATGTGCCTGTACCTGCCCCCCCCCATTCCTCGGGAATCAGCATCCCCAGAAAACCCAACTGTCCCATTTGAGCCAATGCATCTTTGGGAAAGATGCCTTTTTGATCCCACTCGCCGGCATGCGGTTTAATCTGTTCCTGGGCAAAGCTCTTGGCCATGTCCTGAATCAGTTGTTGTTCTTCCGTAAATTGCATTGATTCTTCCTTCAATCTCTTTAATTCGATCTTTTATTCAATCTGCTGAATTTGGCTGGTTTATGCAGTCTTGGCTTGTTGCTTGTTAATTTCCTGATTACGTAATAAGAAACGTTGAATCTTGCCACTTGGGGTTTTCGGAAGTTCAGTGACAAACTCGATCAGGCGCGGATAGGCATGTGCAGACAGTCGCTTTTTCACAAACTGTCCCAGTTCCTGTTGCAGCTCGGCAGTTGCAGGAGAATGGCTGGCCAGAATCACAAAGGCTTTAATGATTTCGGTCCGCTCTGGATCAGGTACGCCAATCACCGCCGCTTCGATCACCGCGTCATGCTCCAGTAAGGCACTCTCGACATCAAATGGCCCGACGCGATAGCCTGAGGTGGTAATGACATCATCACTGCGTCCGACAAAACTCATACTGCCATCGGCATGAATTTCCGCAGTATCTCCGGTTAAATAGTAACGGCCGACAAAAGGAGATTTGCGGCTTTCTTCATAGCCCGAGAACCACATCATCGGCGACTGGCTGATATCCACCGCCAGAATACCCGGAACGTCAGCCGCTAATTCATGGCCCTGTTCATCCACGACGGCAATCCGGTAACCCGGGCTGGCAAAGCCTGCCGAACCTGAACGCACCGGATGCTCCAGTGCATGATGGTTACACACCACCATCCCGACTTCGGTCTGGCCATAATGATCATAAATCGGCACATCCAGCACCTCTTTAAACCAGCGGATCACTTCCGGATTTAAAGGCTCTCCGGCACTACTGACCACGCGCAACTTGCCGTGCAGCTGGGCCATCTGGGCAGGGTCCGCTGCCATCATCATGCGATAAGCGGTCGGTGCACCAGCCAGATTGGTGATGCCATATTCCTTGACGATTTCGCAGACACTTTCGGCATTAAAACCACCTTCATAAAACAGGGTCGAGTGTCCGAGTAATAAAGGCCCGGTAATGGCGTAGTACAAACCATAGGCCCAGCCCGGATCGGCAATATTCCAGAAAGCGTCGTCCTCGGTGAGACCGATGGCATTGTGCATATAGCCGGCAAAAGCAATCAGCGCTTTCAGCGGAACTTTTAACGGTTTGGCTGGCCCGGTGGTGCCCGAGGTAAACATCAGTAAAAATGGCTCATTGATACCGAGCATTTCCAGTTCACAGTTTTCCGCTTGCCGGTTCAGCACCCTCCAGAAGCTGAGATCCTGCGGATAGACTTCGGCCTGCAGTTCAGCCTGTACCGTCACAATCGGGGGGCAGTGGCTAATCTCGGATAATTTTTCCCGATTGGCCAAGTCTGTGACCACCAGCTTGCTTTGCGCCAGCTGAATACGATGCTCAATCGCTTTAGGGCCAAAGGCGGTAAATAAAGGCTGATACACTGCGCCAATGCGCCAGGTTGCCAGAATAGTGATGATCAGCTCCGGGGTGCGCGGCAACAAGCCGGAAACGCGGTCACCTTTACCAATGCCCTGTGATTTTAAAAAGTTGGCAAACTGACTGGAATATTTCTTCAGTTCACGAAAGCTGTATTGTTCTTTGCGGCCATCTTTGCCATACCAGTACAAGGCAATCGCATCGGAATCGGCATGCCGGTCACAACATTCATAACAGGCATTCACTGCCTGCATCGAACCGGACAAATACTGCTTTGCCACCGCATCTAAATCAAAGTTTTCAACCGTTTTTTGATAATCTAACATGTTCAACCTCAGCCTGAATTTATCGTTATTACTGACAAGGTATTGTTAATGAAGCGAATCCTTGCTCCATTGGATGATTAAGTTCTTAAGCAGGTGTTGGGGTGTATTGATGCATGATGCTGGAAAAATCCAGATGGGCATGACCGTCCTGACACAGCTGTTGGTAGAGTTTTTGTACCATGCTGCCCAGAACTACCGGCTGCTCGGCCTGTTGCGCGGCATCGACCGCCAGACCCAGATCTTTCAGCATCAGTTGCGCGGCAAAACCATCGGTATAACCCCGTGATGATGGTGCATTGGCACAGATATCTGGCCAGGGATTATAGATTTCAGAACTCCAGCAACGTCCGGTAGAACTGTTGATCACGCCAGCCAGCGCCTGCGGATCAATCCCCAGTTTGGCCCCAAGCGCCATTCCTTCTGCAACGGCGGTCATGGAAATGCCCAGAATCAGGTTATTACAGATTTTGGCCACCTGTCCTGTACCCACAGCACCACAATGCACCAGATTTTTACCCATACAACTGAGGACTGGTTTGACGGCTTCAAAGGTGGCAGCATCTGCACCGACCATAAAGGTCAATGTACCGTCTTTGGCGCCCAAAGTCCCCCCGGATACCGGTGCATCACAGACGCGAACCTGTTTGGCCTGCGCTGCTGCTGCAATCTCCTGAATGGTTTGCGGGTCAATGGTGCTACTATCGATACACAAACTACCCGCTTGAAGCACGTTCAAAATACCGTGTTCACTGAGATAGACGTCACGAACATGCTTGGCTGCGGGCAACATACTGACCACAACCTCTGCCTGCTTGGCAGCGGCTTGCGGGCTGTCACAGACGATGCCGCCGGCTGCTGCAAAATGCTGTAGTGCTGTTTCACTCAGGTCATAACCCAATACCTGATGTCCCGACTTGAGCAGGTTCTGCGCCATCGAGCCGCCCATATTGCCTAGACCAATAAATGCAATCTTCATGCTGATGCTCCTTAACGCAGACTGATCGTGGTATTCACACCAGTAGTTTCCTGGTCATCTTCAAACCAGCGGCTGGTAATGGTTTTGGTCTGGGTATAGAACTGCACTGCCTGCTTGCCATAAGGACCCAAATCGCCGAGTTTTGAACCGCGTGATCCGGTAAAGCTGAAGAATGGCACCGGTACAGGAATTGGAATATTGATGCCGACCTGACCAATATCAATCTGGTTTTGGAAAGTGCGCGCCGTATTGCCATTTTGAGTGAATAGTCCCACGCCATTGCCAAACGGATTGGCATTAATCAGCTCAATTGCTTGCTCTAAAGTGTCGACATGGATGATCGCCAGTACCGGGCCAAACACTTCTTCCTTGTAAATGCGCATCTCGGTCGTGACCTGATTAAAAATCGTTGGTCCGACAAAATTACCTTGTTCATAGCCTGGAACCTGCACATCACGGCCATCCAGCAGCAGTTCGGCGCCCTGTTCAACCCCGCTGTTAATCAGATCAATCACGCGGGCTTTGGCACGGGTTGAAATCACCGGTCCAACGTCGGTATTGGGTTCATGTCCGGCATTGACTTTCAAAGTTTTGGTTTTATTGACCAGTTCATCCACCCAGTGCTTGGTCTCGCCAACCATTACGGCCACGGAAAGTGCCATGCAACGCTGACCTGCTGCACCAAAAGCTGCACCGACCAAGGCATTCAAGGTCTGTTCTTTATTGGCATCCGGCATCACCACCACATGGTTTTTGGCACCCATCATCGACTGCACACGCTTGCCATGCTGGCCTGCAAGGTTATACACATGCGTACCGACTGCGGTTGAACCGACAAAGGAAATGGCTTTGATGTCACGATGCGTACACAGCAGATCCACTACTTCTTTACCGCCATGCACCACATTCAGTACCCCAGCAGGGACACCGGCCTGAATCGCCAGCTCCACCAGCATCATGGTCGACAGGGGGTCTTGTTCCGAAGGCTTTAAGACAAAGGTATTACCGCAGACAATGGCCATCGGGAACATCCACAGGGGAATCATCGCCGGGAAGTTAAACGGGGTAATTCCGGCACAGACACCCAGTGGTTGCTGCAAGGTGTAGGTATCGACCCCACGTGCCACGCCTTCCACATACTCGCCCATTTGCAGAGTACCGATAGAACAGGCATGCTCGACCACTTCCAGACCGCGCTGGATATCCCCTTCGGCATCGGCCAGGGTTTTGCCCTGTTCAGCAGTCAAGACCTGGGCAATGCTTTTTAAATTACTGCGGATCAGGTCCTGCAGTTTCAGCATGATGCGCATACGCGCCTGAATCGGAGTTTGGCGCCAGCTGGCAAAGGCATTTTGCGCCGCCGCAATCGCAGCATTGACTTCTTCAGGGGTTGCGAATGGCACCTGACCCAAGACTTCCTGGGTGGCAGGATTGACAATATCTTGCCAATGGCTGCTTTGTGACTCGACAAATTCACCATTAATGAGGAGTTTTGCGGTGGTGAATCCGGTACTTTGCTGTGGATGATGAATAGCGTTCATGGTCGCTCCGTGCTGGTTTGTTATTGTCGTTGTCTCTGCCTTTACTGGCTTTTTTAACGTATTTTTTTACGCTGTTCCAGCAGACTAACAAAGAACACTTTGACCACCAATAGAAATTGATGCACGATGGTTGTGCAAATATGCACAGGAATTTAACAGGATGTTAAATAGAAGATGAAAGTAGATTGGGATCATTTACGCTTTTTTTTGGTTTTGGCACGTGCTAAAACGCTCACCAATGCAGCCCGCTTGATTGGGGTTGAACACAGTACCGTGGCACGCCGGATTCAGGCGCTGGAAAGTACCTTGGGTACGCAACTGTTTAAACGCGAAGCCAGCGGTTATGAGCTGACCTCGGAAGGTTTGGCGCTGGTACCGCGTGTAGAACAGATGGAACAGTCCTTTATCCAGATTGACAAGCGGCATGACCCCTTGCAAGGTCGAGTCCGTATCGGAGCACCGGAAGGATTCGGCACGGCATTTCTGGCCGGTCTTTTGGCAGAGTTTTCCCAGCATTATCCGTTGCTGACCATTGACCTGATTCCAGTGCCGAAAACCATTAAACTTTCGCATCGTGAAGCCGACATTGTCATTTCCATCGACCGGCCTAAATCTGGACCCTATATCATTACCCGGCTGTCGAATTACTGTCTAAAGCTGTATGGCAGTCAGCATTATTTACAGAAAAATCCGAAAATTAAAAAACTGGAAGACCTCAAGCAGCACCGCTTTGTCGATTATATTGATGATCTGGTTTATAGCGCTGCGCTGTATTCGCTGGAACGTTTACCCTTGCAGGTCAGCGCCTGCTTTCGCAGTAACAGCATTCTGGCGCAGGAGATTGCAGTGCGTGCAGGTGCCGGACTGGCGATTTTGCCACGATTTCTGGTGCATGATAAAAGCGAACTGGAAGAAGTTCTGGGCGATCAGCTGAGTTTTACCCATACTTTCTGGATGCTGACTCTGGTCGATTTACAACATGAGCCCAGAATTAAGTTAGTGTGGGATTTTTTGCGTAAACAAGCCGATGTTCAGCAAGGGCTGTTAATGGGTAGATAAATCACAGCTTGAATCAATTTCAATAACAACATCTCGATACAGCAAATGAACGGATCACAACAATCTACATGCCAGCGAATTGCTAAATTAACTTGCGATGATGCGTATAAACGTTAAAGAAAGACAGGAAAATAATATGAACATTCTGATGGTTTTGACTTCACATGACACGCTTGGTAAGACCGCTAAGAAAACCGGATTCTGGCTGGAAGAACTCGCTGCTCCTTACTACACCTTTGTAGATGCCGGTGCAGAAGTCACCTTGGCCTCTCCAAAAGGCGGGCAGCCACCGCTAGACCCGAAAAGCAGCGAAGCGGATGCACAAACTGAAACCACCCGGCGTTTTGAAGCGGATACATCGGCCATGCAGGCCTTGGCGAATACCCGGAAACTAAGTGAAATCTCTATTGCCGATTTTGATGCGGTATTTTATCCGGGTGGTCATGGTCCATTATGGGATCTGGCCGAAGATCAGCCCTCGATTTCCCTGATTGAGCAAACCCTGCAAGCGAATAAACCGCTGGCCTTGGTGTGTCATGCACCCGGCGTACTCCGTCATGTAAAAAGCACTGATGACCAGCCTATTGTAAAAGGCAAATCAGTGACAGGCTTTAGCAATACTGAAGAAGCGGCGGTTGGCCTGACCGAAATTGTTCCCTTTCTTGTCGAAGACATGCTCCGGGAAAATGGCGGGCATTATTCTAAAGCTGAGGATTGGCAGGTGCATGTACAGCAAGATGGCTTACTGATTACCGGACAAAACCCGGCTTCTTCTGCTGCGACAGCAGAAGCACTGTTAAAATTACTCCAATAGGGGGGCAGTACAGGTTAGAAAGAAGCTCTATCAATATGTCGTTTTTATGGACATGCAGACGATCTGTTCAGATTCATCAGAATACGCATTCGTTATTGAACTGGTTTGTTTAATTCACTCTCAAGACTGAATATCTGTCGCCATAAAAGATTAATCGATGCTATGTGGTCGATCTATGAGCGGGTCGAAGGCAAAGAATCAAGGGTGATTCTGTCACAGCAGCGTACATGCGGTATTGTTGCTGTGGCTTCATCAAGCCCTAGCAGCAGACAGCGCAGATGGGCTCAGCCTTCAGATCCGTCATGCTACGAGCGATCAATGGTCAAACAGGGTATATAAAAGAATAATCAGGCCCATCAAAATGTACGGACATAAGTACAATGCCAAAGCCGCAGGCCAAGTCCAATCCCATCCATAATGTACGCCAAGCACACCCACAGTCGTGCCAACAACAGGAATCCCCGCTGTAATAATCGCCACGATTATTCCCACTATACCATGCCAATCAAGTACCTCATTGAAATAGGTATAAACTCCAAAAAACTGAATAATGGTGATTATCCAATAAGCTAAAAACTTAATTACTTTCATTACTCTACCACCCCATCAGAACTCATCCCATTTAAACGATCCATGCCATCAATGTTTTGTCATTTGATGTTATGAACTATCTCAATGTGTCAAAGGAGATGTTTAAATCTCATCGACTTCTCTGTTCTGCGTTCATATCAGCTTAGCTAAAATAGAAAAACCAGAAAGCTATCAACACGCCCAGTGAAAAGAGTGCAGCAAACAGGGTGAACCATGAATGCGATTCGATCCCCCAGAACATCCGTTTTGCCAGCCATTTTTTAAGCAAAACACTATTCAGTGTCAACGCTGCCAAATGCAGCAACACACTGGCTAAAAACAGATTGGCAAAGAGCTCATGAATTTCTTTTAAGGTATGGCTATAGGTATAGTCGGTCAAAAAGCCGGCCAGCACCGTTAAAGGCAGCAGGAGAAAAATACCCAGTATGCTGAGCTGAAACAGGCTAGAACTGGCAGCTTTTAAAAATGTTGGCGAAAGCCATTGCTGCGGCTGTGCCCAATAACGCTGTACAAAAGGCTTGATCACCTGCAATCGTCGGCTTGGCCCTGAAGGCTGAGTATGGGCCAGTCGAGGAGCGCCAAACTGCCATAAAATTCTTAATATCAGACTGATTCCGAGGGTATAGCCAAAGGCCATATGGATTTGATGCCATTCTTCTGCATCCCCAGTCAGATAAGCCCCGGTAAAACTCAACATGATGACAATATGCAGAAACCGAATCAATAAATCCGTTGAAGAAGTGGTTGTACGCTGAAGCATAAAAAACCTGTGCTGACTTTATTTTAGGTACAGCATAGCAACTCAAGCTGAGTTGAATCTTAAGATACAGCCAAAAAAGTGCGCTTGTTGAAGCGCACTTTTTAGCATGAGGAAATCTGATCAAGATCAATGTCAGGAAGCCTCAATAAGCAGGTTTCTTTTGTGATTTGTTACCTGTTATTCCATCAGCCTCATTCTAAGCTCGGCAGGATTGCCAGCCCTCCATTGACCCGTTTCCTATCAGCTGGAAAACTCTTTAAAGGCATCCAGTGCATTTGCAGCATACATCAATGACGGCCCACCGCCCATATATACAGCAACACCTAAAAGCTCTTCCAGCTCCTGCAGGGTCATCCCCATTTTAACCAGGGTTCTGACATGAAAACCGATACAACCATCACAACGCGATGCAACACCAATCCCCAGAGCAATCATTTCCTTGGTTTTGGGATCAATCACGCCGTCACGCATAGCCGTCTGAGACAACTGATTAAAACTTTTCATTAAATCAGGTGAATCCTGAGTTAAGGTTCTTAAACTGCCTGAAATGTTCTGGGTTAATTCTTTGTATTTCATCACTGCCTCTCACATTAAACAATCAACAATAAGGTTGTTCACCTATTCAATAGCTTATTTTTCTACCGGATAGCCCTGTTGCAGCCAGGCCTGATAACCGCCATGCACAGACTTGACCTGGGTAAAACCCATATTCTGTAAGGTATCGGTTGCCAATGCTGAACGTCCACCCGTGCCACAGATCAGATAGATCGGCTGATCTTTAAGATATTCCAGTGCCTGCAGGGTATCGCAATGATGGCTCGCCACAGGATGCTGGTGAATTCTCATTTCTAAAACACCACGAGGATAATTCACCGCCCGGTCTATCGCTGCCGCCTGAAATTCATCCGGTTCCCGAACATCAATCAGAATGGTTTTATGGTTTTTCATCACTTCAAACAGTTCATCTACGCTCACTTCCTGAATCCGGCTTTTTGCATTCTGGATCAATTGCTCTGCAGTTTTCATCATTTTCATTCTTCCTCAGCCATTAAAATCATATTCATATTTTATAAAATATAATCAGGTAGATTAAAAGAGGTTTAGTTTAAATTCCCAACCGGCAGTTTCAGCCCTCTTGCCACGATCAGGCCATGCAGACCCTAGCTGCTAAAGTGCTTTCAGATGTTACACTTGCTTGATGTTCAACCTGATGACAGTCGCATCCAGGCTGATTCAACTCACGCATTCTTATCCAGACAGCGGGCGGAACTAGCCCATGAGCGCTGAATAGATTAAATACATTGCTACCCCAATCACGGTCGTGGCAAAAATTTTCTGCACCAGATTACTGTCTATTCGGTGCATCGCATGACGTCCTATTAACATGCCCACAATACAAGCCAGAACGAAAGTTAGCGTGACCGAAACAGGGTATTGAAAGCCATCCAGTACGTGTACAGAAATACTGACACCGCCTATCAGGAAAATAATCATCAGCGAAGTTGCAACGATGCTGCGCATATCCAGGTCAGTCACTTTACGTAGTGCCGGAACAATCACGAATCCCCCACCCACCCCAAGCAAACCGGTCAGTAGACCTGCCACGACACCAATGGCGCCGAGAGATAATGCAGTTTTCATATTCCAGATCAGGCGACCAGTCGTTTGATTGACCTTGCACAGTGCATTTCCATGATCATGGACTTTATTAAAGAAGATCCGGTAAGCGATTATCAGCATCACCAAACTGAAAGCCAGCGTGAGCCATACAGGAGAGATAATTCCAGCCAGATGCACGCCATAACGTGCTGAAGGAATACTGATCAGCGCAATCCAGAGCGCAGCACGATAACGCACGATGCGCTTGGACAAACCTTCAAATGTTCCAACCAGTGCTGATAGGGTCACTGCCAGCAAGCCTACAGGTGCAGCCTGTGCTACCGTCCAGCCCTGACTCGCCATCAGTGCAGGTACAGCCAGAATACCGCCACCCGCACCGGTTAAACCCAGCAAGCCACCGATGGCCAGCCCTTCCAGTATCAACCACATCACCCCTATACCTCTTTTGACTCCAGTGGTTCAACAAAAGAACCTGCTGGTTTAATCCTGAAACTTGCCTATTTGAAGTAATTCAGCGGAAGCTTTAAATAAGAAACCCCATTCTCTTCCGGTTCAGGGAACTGTCCTGCTTTCATGTTGATCTGAATCGAAGGCAGAATCAGTTTGGGCATACTCAAACCTGCATCGCGCTTGTTACGCATCTCGACAAATTCAGCTTTGGTCGTGCCATGATGAATATGAATATTGCGGTTTTTTTGCGTCTGGATATCCGTCTCACACACATAACTATTCCGTGTTTCTGGCAAATAGTCATGGCATAGATACACCCGGGTAGTCTGCGGCAATTCAAACAGGCGCTGTACCGAATCAAACAGCATGGCTGCACTGCCACGCGGAAAGTCACAGCGTGCCGTGCCATAATCCGGCATAAACAAGGTATCGCCCACAAACACGGCATCACCGATGACATAACTCAAGCAGGCTGGCGTATGTCCAGGGGTGGGAATGTTATATGCCTCGATGGAACCAAGCTGGAATTTCTCATCATCCTCAAACAGGTAGTCAAATAACTGCTGGGTATTCCATTGCTTGATATCCAGATGATAAATTGCAGCAAAGGTCTCCTGTACCATCGCAATTTTCTGGCTCATGGCAATCTTGCCCCCCAGTGCAGCTTTGAGATACTGCGCCGCAGTCAAGTGATCGGCATGGACATGGGTTTCCAGAATCCACTCGACTGTTAAACCCTGCGCTTTGACATAGGCAATGATCTGATCGGCATGTCTGGTCGAGGTGCTGGCCGATGCAGCATCATAATCCAGCACACTGTCAATAATTGCGCAGGCTTTCGTTGAAGGATCACTCACCACATAACTGAACGTATTGGTATCTTCATGAAAAAAGTCTTTTACAACTGGGGAATTTGACATGATTAGGCTCCTGCCCACTTACGGTGAATCAACACGCCTGCAAGCATCGCGACAATAAAATACAGAACCTGATAATGCCCAAGACCAATCAAGGTAAAACTTGGTGCAGGACATATCCCGGCAATCCCCCAACCGATACCAAAGAGCAGGCTGCCCGAAATCAGTTTAGGATCAATCTTGTTATTCTTTGGCAAATCGATCGGTTCATTAAAGATCGTTTTCGGTGCCTGGCTGCGTAGCGCTTTTTGAAAGGGAATAAAGGCTACAACAATTGCACCCATCATCACAAAGGCCAGGCTGGCATCCCAGTCCCCAAACAGATCCAGGAAGTCGAGCACTTTTTCCGGATTCGACATCCCGGAGACCATCAGCCCCACAGAAAACAAACCGCCGAAAATGAAAGCCAGAAAATTCTTCATTTAGAAAGCTCCTGTAATATGGCGAATGATATAAACCGTGACAAAACCAGCGAACATAAAGCTCATGGTGGCCAGGATAGAACGCTTCGATAAACGGCTCATCCCGCAAATCCCATGACCACTGGTACATCCTGAACCCAGGCGCGTACCAAAGCCAACCAGCAGACCTGCGATGATCATCATCAGCGGACTGGCATTCAACTCGATTTCAGGCTGGACAAATAATCCATAAATAAAGGGCGTGACAATCAAACCTGACATAAACCAGATTGCCGGGGTTTTAAACACGGTCTGTGGATTCAGTACCTGTCCAATCAATCCGCTGATCCCTGCAATACGGCCATGCACATAGAGATAGCCGACCACCGCTACTCCCAGTAATAATCCGCCGAGAAATGCGATGAGAAAATCATGCATAGTAAATCTACTCATTTACAATATATATATTTATATTATATAATAAATAAAAATATTCAAGCGGAAATGCTGATTTTTTTTGTATCTCATCATGGCTTATCAGGACACCTACATGAACCCTGCACCTTTAAAAGTACAAATAGACTTTTCACAAGTTGAGTTGGTCAGTGATTGTCTGAAAGTTTTATCCAACCCTGACCGTCTTAAAATTCTCTGTGTCTTGGTCGATGGCGAGCTGAATGTACAGCACATAGAACAACGTACGGATATCCACCAACCCACCTTGTCACAACAGCTGACTGTATTAAGAAACAGCCAGATCGTATCAACACGACGGGAAGGCAAACAGATTTTTTATCAATTCAGTGATATACGGGTGCTCAAAATCATGCAGACCCTATATGAAGTGTACTGCAGCCAGGATTGTGATTGACATAACTCCCCCACTTTCAGATCACTCCTGGCCAAACAGGGTTTTTCAGGGATTCTAAAAGCAAAAGCCTTTAGCTGATTTTCCCACGGATTTTTACTTGCTTTCTGTTTCACAGGGTGACCTTTAACGCAGACTCCCTCCACAGACCATTTGGCGTGTCCCGCCATTAAAATGTTAGGTGCAGCATTAAAGTCTGCATGTGCAACATAACCCTATTCGACACCTTCCAACTGTGCTGGAGTGGATCTGTATTCTTTACATCAATGCGACAGTATTTATCCCGCTGAACCAAGCGAATTGCATCATAGCCATCTAATTTAGGCTTGAATCTTGGCATCAATCGGCGAAGTTAAACCGCTGTACCATCAGCTCATTTAAAGAATTAGGCTTTTTAGGTTTGTGCTTATTTTCTTTTAGTCGTGCATGTTGTTTGGCATTAAAAAATTTAGATCATGCTGCAAGATGACAAAGCTGTTGTTGTAGCGACATGTATTTGGGGTAGTTACAATCGATGAGGTATTTTTAGATTTTACTGAATAGCAGGGTGATCCAAATGCATCAAGAGTGGGACAAACGTTATCGAGAAACACAACATTTATATGGCTCAGAAGCAAATGTATTTATTCAGGACATCAGCCGGCGTTATGTGATTTCTGGCCGTACCTTGGCTATTGCAGAGGGTGAGGGGCGTAATATCCTGTATTTAGCACGTACAGCGCGAGAGAAACATTTAGCATTTAGTGCCGAGGCGTGGGATTATTCGCAAGTTGCTCTTGAAAATGCCCAGGTATATGCGCAAGAACAAGGGATTGAATTGCAAAGCCGGCAGGTCGATTTGACTACAGTGAAATGGCCAGAAGATCAATATGACAACATTCTGTGTGTATTTGGTCATGTCGATCCAGCAACCCGATTAAAAACCTTGCAGGGTGTACGTCAGGCACTAAAAAATCACGGTCATTTTATTGGTGAGGTCTATTCCAAAGCCCAATTTGCTTATAAAACCGGTGGTCCTGGCAATCCTGATTTTCTGTATGATCCTCAGGAAATTTTAGAAGTGTTTCAGGACGATCATATTGTTCACTTTTTTGTCGGAGATGTAGAACGTTATGAAGGGCAATTACATCAGGGCAAAAGCCACGTGATTCAATTTATGATTGAAGTGATCAAAGAGCGAAGCTGACCATTAAAGTATGAGCTGAGTCACTCTCAAATTTATCTACAAGAAATGAGAACCATCTGTTTTTGTAACAGATGGTTCACTTGATTGATAAGCTTGCGGAGATATCTACCGGTTGAATAGCAGTAGATTGTTACTCTTCTAACAGGCTTCTTAACATCCAGGCTGTTTTTTCATGGACTTCTAGTCTTTGTGTGATCAGATCCGCGGTTGGCTGGTCATTAACTTCATCCACGATGGGAAAGAGACTTCGAGCAGTGCGTGCAACAGTTTCATGTGCATTGACCAGCAGGCTGACCATTTCCTCGGCTTTAGGAACACCTTCTACTTCTTTAATTGCAGTTAATTTTACAAATTGTTTATAGGTTCCTGGAGCAGGAAATCCCAATGCACGAATTCGTTCCGCAATAATATCCAGGGCATTCCATTGTTCGGTATATTGAGTCATAAACATGTTATGTAAGCTATTGAATTGTGGCCCAGTCACGTTCCAATGAAAGTTATGGGTCATCAAATACAAGGTATAGCTATCCGCTAGCAGTTTGGATAAGCCTTCAACAATTTTGGCACGATCACTATGAGAGATACCAATATCAATTTTCATTGCTTTAGATTCTTTTTTAGAACTCGCCATTTTTGAGACTCCTTTTATTTTAAGGGTATATTTATATTAATTTAGCTCAATCTGCTCTATAAGACCTGAGCAATAGAGACTACGTGCTTTAGCGCTGATAAAGAAATTTTTGAACCGTCGACTCATATTCAAATATTCTGCAGGATATCAGCAAAGCTGCAAACATTAGTATTCTGTTGAGTTATATAAATAACATACATCTTACCAAGATGTATTGAGAATTAACGAGAGTTAATTACGCTCGCACAAATATAAATTATGGCAGCAAAAATTGAGTATGTTTTATAGCTAAGTATGGCTATACGTTTGAATTATTTCAATTTAAAAAATTAATTTTCGATAAGATATCGCCATTGATACATACAACGATCAGATATACGCTGAACTTTAAGCTTAGTTTTTGGGAAGAATAACTGCTTTTACACCACCATGATCAAGTTCCTTCAATAACTAATTTAGTATGTGTACCGCTATGTATACAATCTGTGACTTTACCGAGGCAGAGTTGTTCCATTTTCGCCCATTGAGCATCTGTAAGCATGTATCTATCCATGATGAAACTATAAACGAAATAGTCTTATTAACCCAATTCTCAACACACCATAGAAATCAAGTTATGCTTTTAATAAAATTTATGCCGATTTCCACTGTCATATTACAGCCCCTTATCTAAGTGTAGGATCGCGGGCTTATTTGACCTCTGTCGCTACACGTAGTGGTGACAACCTAATTTACAATTTTAAAAATTACTCTGGGATACTATTTAACCCGAATCCTGTTTAAGCCAATGATTCCATTACTCGAATGGTTGGCTTATTTCGATGGGTTAATTGATATGCGCACAATGAAGCATAAATCCCTCCTAGAAATCCACAAATACTACGTGCTCTACTCGTCACTAAATTGTATTGTCCCTTCAATAGGCTGAATAATGTTTCTATTCTATTTCGCTGCTTTAAGTGATATTCATCTGATACACAGAGTTGAACAGATTGCATGTTCTTTCGATGATAGGTAATCAAATCAATGCCTTGTTCTTTCAGTTTCCTTTTTAATTCCTGACTGATGTAGCCACGATCCGCATAGAGTTTCGCCTGTAAACCTTCAACTCATTGTTCAACCATTTTAATATCAGCAACATGCCCATTGGATAATGCAGAACACACGATTTCACCAAATTGATTCATCACGATATGTAATTTACAGCCATAAAACCAGCCCATTGAACTTTTTACCCCGTGATGCGATCTTGGCTAATGATTTATGACGCTGAATACGCTGATTTTTACAGACAGGCAGAGTCGTTGAATCAATCCACAAATATTGGCTATGTTTAGCTTTCATTACAGCTACATGTAAAGCATATAGTGCTAATTGATGCATATTAATCAGGTGAATCATGCGTTGATAACAGGGTAAGCTCTTAAATAAATGACTTTTATCCTGTTTCAACCATGAAAAAAATGCTTTGAAATTATTGAAGTGAGAATACTTATACCAAATGGCAATAAAGATGATTTCAGAGATACTCAGTTGTGCTTTTCGGATTCTTAAGCAGTGATTGCTTTGCTTTAGAAATTTCCAATACATTGCTTCAAATTTAAGAAAGAAATCATCAATTACGCAAAATAATTCGGTACTATTGAACATCAGGACTAGAGTTGTAAGTTTTTTGTGGTAACTCAACTGATGGCTCTAGTCCTGCTGTTTTTTAAGTCCATTTCTTATCCGCGATTCGGGTTATTTATAGTGCCGTTATTTATTTTTGATTTTAAACTCAATCCTGATCACCAGACCGCCAATGGCATCTGCCCGGCGTGACTCAATTTTTCCGTGGTATAGATCGACAATTTGCTTAACAATCGATAAGCCTAGACCACTGCCAATAACTGTACTATTCTGATTCACTCGATAAAATCTTTGAAAAATCAGAGGTATTTGTGCTTCATCCAAACCGATTCCATTGTCCTCAATCTGCACAAAACTATAATTTTCAACACAGCCACAACTAATTTTAATGAGACACGGACGTTCCTGGCTACGATAGATAATGGCATTTTCTAAAAGATTACGGAGCATAATTTCCAATTGATCCATTTGTGCCATGACCAGGGCCGACTCCAGTTGTAACTGTAAGTCAATCTTTGCCTGACGAAGCTGAAAATCCATCATCGCAAGGGTACTTTGAATCATATTAACCAGATCAACCGGGCCTTGAATTTGTTGACCATTGGGTTCTATCCGGGCCAACGTCAGTAACTGCGTGATCATTCGTGAGGCCTTATCAATGCCAATGATAATGTCCTCTGCTGCTTCTCGTGCCTCCTCAGTCGAACGTGCACTCTGCAAAACTTGTGCATGCAGACGGATCGCCGCCAAAGGTGTACGTAACTCATGGGCTGCATTTGAGGTAAAACGTTTTTCACGTTGCATGCTTTCTGCAACTTCACTCAATAATGTATTTAATGACTTCACCAAAGGTTCGATTTCTTTGGGCACGACAGGGTTGATGGGTTTTAAATGTTCAATCGACTGCTTTTCCAGATTTTGACTGATACTGAATACAGTGGACAAATTGCTACGTACGGTCTGCAAAATCAGCCAGGACAATAATGGTAAAAAAAATGCTGAAACCCCTATTAAAAATAACAGCATATCTCTCTGGATATCCTGACGGATAGTCCAGACCTGTGCAATTTGTACTTGTATAGTGTGGGTGCTGTCCCAAACCGAATAACTGCGATAGGTTTGATTGTGAATCTTAATCCAGCCAAAGTTGGCTTGCTGAACAAACGGGTGTGTGTCAACGCCAACCGAACGATAAATCAACTTGCCATTATGATGCCAAATCTGAAATATAATCTGATTATAATGCTCACCTTGAGCTTTCTCGATGACAGTATGGTCAGGGGTTCGCCCCTCCAGTGAACTTGAAGTGGTCGAGAGTAAAGCATGGGCGGTTTCGACCAGTGATTTATCAAATATATTGTTCGCCGTGCGCTGCATTCCCCAGTAGATACAGCCTAGACTACCCACCCAGACAGTGGCGGTGATAACCAGTAAAATCAATGATAAACGCCGGGTCAACGAATAACTGCGGATGAAATTGGCCATCAATAGTTTTCATCCATAATATAGCCAAAACCCTGCACTGTACGGACAATGTTTTTCCCAAGCTTGCGCCGTAAATTATGAATATAGACCTGGATCACATTACTGCTTACATCTGCATCATAGGCATAAAATGAGTTTTCTATGCTCTCCCGTGAAATAATCCGGCCACGGTTAAAAATAAAGAGTTCCAGCAAGTGAAATTCTTTCTGAGTTAATTCAACTTCAGTTTGATCTCTTAGTACCTGTTTGGTCGCTTTATTAACTGCAATATTGCCAATCTGAATCAAATCACTCACTTGACCTGAAATACGGCGCAATACCGCTTGAATCCGTGCAATTACTTCATACAAATCATATGGCTTAACTACAAAATCATCTGCTCCTGCATCCAAACCTGAAATACGCTCCTGAATTTTATCCTGAGCAGTCAGAATAATAACGCCTACTTTATTCTTTTTACGGCGCAGTGACTTTAAAACTTCCAATCCATTCCGGTCTGGCAAACCTAAATCAAGCAAAATAAACTGATAATCATAACTCGCCAAAAAATGATAGGCTTGCTCTGCTGTGGTGGCTATATCGACCACAAAATTTGCATGGTCTAAGCCCCGTGCTGTCGCCTTAGCCAGTAAGGCATCGTCTTCAACTAACAATATTCTCACGTCTGAGCTACCCTCTCATTCTGCTACTTATAAGCCTATATTTATTTCTGTGAAAGCGGCAGGTATCTGGCCCAAGAAAGACAGAACACCAACCGAATAATGATCATACAAGGCATTGATATATCAGCACTCTACTATTTTACTCTGCCTGATGATCCTCATGTAAAGGCCATAACTGATGCGAATTCAGCAATAGTAAACTCAAGCTTTCTGCATAATCAATTTTGGCTTGATCAATTCGACCGCGCGCATCAACCAGTTGCTGTGAATGAAGTAACAGTTCATTTAAACTCAATTCACCAAGCTTATATGCTTTTTGCATCAATCCATGTTGTTGCTGTAACTGTGCCAAATTCTGTTGAGCCTGCTCACTCCGTACAGTTGCCGACTCCATCTGCGTGAACCAGTATTGCGTTTCCTGACGCAAACGGTTTTCTACTCGTCCGATCTCAAAATTGGCCTTTTGAGCTTCCGCCATGGCCATACCAGAAGCTATCCGCACTTGCCGACTGGCGAGTGGAATTGAAACGCTCACACTCATCAAATTTTCAATGCCAGACTGCTCACGACTATAGCCCACTCCGACCGTAGGATTAGGTACCCGATTGAGTTGCTCTCTTTTGACTAATGCATCTTGCTGTGCTGCCTGCGTTTTGGCCAGCTCAAGCTCATGATTAGCAGACAAAACCTGCTGTATCCATTCAGTCTGTGTATATTCGAGTGGGCGAATTTTGATGACATCACTGCTCCAGTGTTCTGGAATTTTTCCCTGATAATCACGTGACAATAGCTGCTGTGCTTGGTAGTAAGCTGTTTTAGCCTGCATATATTGTTCTTCGATTTGCCGCGATTCATTGCTAAGCAGCATCAGTTCCAGTCCTGGGGCATCTCCAGCACGAATACGCTGCTGGGTCATTTGCATATAGTGCTGTATTCTTGCCTGCTGTTCCTCTATGCGCGTCAATTGCAAAGCACTGCGCATATATGCAAACCACTGATTTAGCAAATTTTTGGCAACTTCATGTTTGGCATCTTCATATTTTAATTCCGCAATACTCATCCCTCGTTGCGCCAAATCCTGATCCAGCTGGTATTTGCCAGGCAAACGAATCTGCTTTTCAATACCAAAGTTCGGCTCATAGCTATTGGACTTTGTTTGACCATCTTGGGCATTGCTGTTACGAAGCTGCATGCCCGCACGCACTGTCCAGGGATGGCCCAGTTTTAGCCCCTGTCCTGCAAAATTGGCATAGTCCTGATCCGAAACTGCCGATCGAACAGTTGGATGCTGTGACAAGCTCTGTTTGACCGCATCGAGTGGTGGCAAGACCTGATCCAAAGCGGGTTCCGCGGATACGACAGAAGTCATCATCACACAACAGCCCAAGCCCAGTAAACGTAAGGCTTTACCCAGCAAATGGGGTTGAGTCGCTATTTCTGGTTTCATTCGTTCACTTCTCCTTGACCAGCATAACCCGATGTTATGGTTGGTAATACCCAATAGAAACAGTCACTTGATTTAAATTTCTTTTGGATATGGGCCAAAACTAAAGGCACAGTTGCGAGGGGTAAAATCAACAGAATCAAATTACGCTCAGTTGCACCCCGAATTTTTTCTTGAATGTTTCGATAATGTTGGCGGCTGCCGAAACCTTGTGCCGGAATACAGGTACATCCTGTCACAATCTCGGGAATGAGCCATAAATGGCTCATTAATTCTTCCGCAATATCACTGGAGATGTTGATAGAGAGTTGGCACATTTCAGACATGAGTATCTCGCACTAAACCAAATTGTTTGAACAAGTTAGGAAGTAAAATCAGCGTCAGTAAGGTGCAGGAAATTAATCCACCAATCACCACGATCGCCAATGGACGCTGAATTTCAGCACCTGGCCCAATGGTAAAGAGCAACGGAATTAAACCCAAAGCCGCGATACTTGCAGTCATCATTACTGGACGTAAACGTCGCATCGCCCCCTCACGAACCACCTCTTCAATTGCAACGCCGCGTGAAATGAGCTGGTTAAAATAACCGATCATCACCAAACCATTCAGTACGGCAATCCCCATTAATGCAATAAACCCGACCGAAGCAGGCACCGATAAATATTCACCAGTGATGGCTAAGGCTACGACTCCCCCAATTAAAGCAAAGGGAATATTCACAAAAACCAGTACTGCCTGACGAACAGACCCTAAAGTTGTAAAGAGCAGGAAGAAAATCATGGTCAACGCTGCAGGGACAACCAGCATCAGACGCGCTGCTGCACGTTGTTGATTTTCAAATTGGCCACCCCATTTCAATGAATAGCCGGCCGGTAATTTAACTTTCTGGGCAACCTGCTGTTTTGCTTCCTCGACAAAACCAACCAGATCCCGGTCACGCACATTGGCACGGACAACGGACATTCTTGAAGCATTTTCCCGGTCAATTTTGACGACGCCTTCAGTCTTGACCATTTCTGCTAAAGAGGACAACGGTACAGCCGCTGAGTTTTCAACAGGTAAATTCATGTTCGCGAGGGCAAAACTGGATTGTCCCAGACGCGGATCACCTTTCATCATCAATGGAACCGGTCGCCCCTGTTCAATAATCGAACTAATCTGCTGCCCTTCAATGAGCATTTTGAGTTGTGCCTGTATGCTTTGGCTATCTAGCTGATTGCGGACAGCCATATCACGACGAATACGTAATTCCTGATATTGCACCCCAGAATTTTCCAAAGTCATGACGTCTTCGCTGCCTTTTATCCCTTGTAGAACGGTAGAGATTTGCTTAGACAGCTGATTCAGCTGGTCTAAATCGGTACCAAAAATTTTGACGGCCAAATCTCCACGTACACCCGATAACATTTCTGAAGTCCGCATTTCGATCGGCTGACTAAAGGTGAGATTGACCCCAGGAACATCGGCCAATACATGGCGAATTTTGGCTAAAATCTGCTCCTTACTTTGTCCCTGCCACTGATCTTGCGGTTTCAAAATGACAAAGCTATCGGTTTCATTTAAGCCCATAGGGTCAAGGCCCAGTTCATCCGAGCCGGTTCTTGCCACAATGCGGGCCACTTCTGGAACTTGTTTTAGAATTCTTCTTTGAATGTCCAGGTCAAGTGCAATTGAATTTTGCAGGCTGATCGATGGCATTTTTTCCAACTGCAATATGGTGTCGCCTTCATCCATGGTTGGCATAAAAGACTTACCAATGAGTGGAAAAATGAGTGCAGCAACCACCAAAGCACCTCCGGCCAAAGCATAAACACGTTTCGGATGGGCTAAACTTGCATTTAACACCTTGCTATATGCCTGTTCCAGCTTAGCAACAATATACGGCGTGTGATGTGCTTGAGATTTCAAGAAATAAGAACACAGCACCGGAATAATCGTTAATGAAAAAATCAGTGAGCTCGACAATGCAAAGACAATGGTCAGTGCCACTGGAGAGAAGAGTTTCCCTTCCAGACCTTGCAACGTCATCAACGGAATGAAGACCAGCATAATAATGATCATTCCTGCGGTCACCGGCACCGCCACCTCACAAACCGCGCGATAAATGACGTTCAGCGGGGGTAAAAATGAACGGTGTTTGGACTCGTGTGCATCTGCCAGTTGCATTTCAATATTTTCCACCACCACAACCGCCGCATCGACCAGCAAACCAATGGCAATGGTTAAACCACCCAATGACATCAGGTTGGCACTCAATCCAAACTGACGCATCATTAAGAAAGTACTCAATGCAGATAAAGGTAAAATGGCGGCAACCACCAAAGCAGCTCTTAAATTGCCTAAAAACAGCAGCAATAAAATCAGGACCAGTACAATCGCCTCGATCAAGGTTTTACTCACGGTATGAATGGCACGATTCACCAGTTCACCACGGTCATAAAAAGGCTTGATCGTAACGCCCGGGGGTAAATTTTTCTCAATGTCATGCAAATGTTCACGCACACTTTGCACAACCTGACGTGCATTGGCACCTTTTAAGGTGAGGACAATCCCTTCAACAGCTTCACCCTGACCATTTTCGGTTACCGCCCCGTAACGGGTAAGTGCACCGGTATGGACATCGGCGACATCCTTCACTTGCACCAGCGTCCCCTGATGATTGGAAACAATAATCTCGCCCAGCTCTTGTAAATTGGTGACACGACTATCGCTACGAATCAGTAATGATTCTCCATTTTCATTCAGACGCCCCGCACCGTCACTTGCATTATTTAATTCAATTGCTTGTTTTAACTGATCAAGAGATAGACCTCTCGATGCCAGAGCATCGAGGTTGGGTGTCACTTCAAAGGTACGTGCCAAACCACCAAGGACATTGACATCCGCTACCCCTTCAATTTTTCTGAGCTGTGGACGGACGACCCGATCGAGCAAGGTTCGTTTTTCCATATCACTCATAGGGCCATGTAAAGTGAACATAAAAGATTCACCTAATGGTGTCGTCATAGGTGCAATCCCGCCTGATGCATTGCCAGGCAAAGCTGACATGACTCCAGTCAAACGCTCATTGACCTGTTGTCGGGCCCAATAAGGATCTGTCCCTTCTGCAAAATCCAGGGTAATGATTGCAATGGCATATTTAGATTGTGAACGTAGTACAGTTTGATGAGGGATTCCCAACATTTCCTGTTCTATCGGTACCACAATACGGCTTTCCACCTCTTCTGGCGTCATGCCAGGAGATTTCATCACAATTTGAACCTGTGTGCTTGATACATCGGGAAAGGCATCAATCGGCAATTTGGTAAATGCCAAATAACCCGCAACACTGATTGCCATACCCAATAACAGCATTAGGATTCGTTGACTCAGTGAAAATGCAATAATACTTTTTAACATGTGCCTAACCTCAATTCACCGCAGTGCTACTGCTGGCAGGTGGTGCCTGCTCTGCACCGAAACCTGACCAAACGGCTTTTAGACGTTCGACACCCCTCACAGCAACTTGAATTCCAGGTTTTAATGCATTTCCAATCACATGACTTTGCTGCTGGTTCGCACCCACCAATTCCACAGGCATTACCACGAAACCATTTTGGTTTTTGATAAAAATGAAGTGCTTGTTATCTTTTAAAGTTAAGGCAGCACTCGGTATTACCCATGCGGTTTTTGTTGTCGGGTTATGGCTTTGAATATTCGCTTTAACAAACTGTTGTACTTTTAAACAGTTATCCTTGGCCTGCATTTGGACTAGAACATTTTGAGATTGCGTATTGCCTGAAAGTGCTGGTGCAATTTGTTGTACCTGCCCGGTAATTTCACACCCCTCAACTTTGACCAGATCGCCAATCTGGATATATTTGCTATCCGCTAAAGGGGCTTGCAGCATTAATTGCAAAGGTAGATCACTATTCACCAACTGGCCCAGTACTGCACCGGTTTCTACATACTGACCTGCAGATACCTGTAAACTTTCTACACTGCCTCTGGCGGGACTTTTGACATACACCACGGGATTCAGTCCCTGACTGCTACTTCCGCCCATAAACTGCAACATGCGTTGCTTGGCATTCAGATCAATATTCAGTCGTTGCACTACATTCTGGGCTTCCTGTACACGTTTTTCAGCAATAATCCCTTCAGCATATAAACTGCGTTCACGTGCCAAATTTTGGCTGGCCAATTGCAGTTGTGCACGAATTTGTAAAATTTCATTTTGAATCTGAATTAAATCAGGGCTATGAATGGCCAGTACAGGACTGTGTAAACCCACTTCTGCTAAAGGTTGCACCAGTACCTGTTGCACTATCCCCGCTACAGGACTGGTTAAAACCACTTTACTTTGAGGTGACCACTGCGCTTGCCCCTGCAAAGTCAGTGCGAATTGTACATCTCTTGTCGCTTGTCCTAAAGTTTGTAATTGAATACCTGCTTGTTGAATCTGTGTGGGCGAAATTAAAATCTGATTACCAGACACATCTATTGTTTCTGTTTCATTGGCGACTACATTTTGTGTCTTTGATTTTTCCGTTTTATTTTTATTTAGTAGTAAACTGCTGCCCCACCAAATTCCTAAAATCACCAAGGCCAATGTGCAAATACTGATAAATAGTTTTTTATTTCGTAATACACTCACTTGCTGACTCACTGATCTACCCTCAAAAATATTTTCACTCAGGGTAAAATCAAGTTCTTAAGATCTAATTAAATTTGAAAATTCAATTTTTTCGAGGCTGGAGCAAATCCATGTTGTAAATTGCAGCAATCAAATTCAGGCGTAAACTCATACGTTTACGTCGATTACGGTAACGTGTAGCAAGAATTCTGAAAGTTTTTAATTTACCATTTACATGCTCAATTCGAATACGATGTTTGCCAATTTCTCGATTAATCTGTTTATGCAATAAGGTTAATGGTTTGTTTTTACCTACCTTGAATGGAATTAGACATCTGACCCCTAATTGACTTAAACCTTGATACACTTTATCAACAAGCATAATGGCTTTATATTTTTGCTTCTTACGCTGATCTTTAAACAATTGGAAATCATGTGTACTTCCTTGTGCAAGACCTATTGAAATAATCTGCATCGTTTCATAATGAATTGTCAGTTGCACTTTAATCCTATGGCATTTTTTCTTACCACTATAGAACTTTTTCTGTTTTTTTGGGACGCTCAATTACCATCTCAGTGGCATCAACAATAACAACATCCCAATCTAAACCTTCATCATGAGGTAATTTCTTAGGTAAATGAAACTTATCAGATTTTATTAAAATATTTTCTATCTTTTGGATAATTCTAGATGCACTAGACTCATGGAGCCCATAGCTCATAGCGACATGAAAAAGTGTTCGATATTCACGCCAATAACTTAGAGTCATTAAGAGTTGATCTTCAAGTAAAAGGCTGGAAGGTCTGCCTCGCCGGGTATTCGCTTGGTTTATTTTTAATACTTCGAGCATTTCTAAAAAGGTTGAAGGTTGTATGCCAATAAGTCGTTTGAATTGACTACTCGATAATGTTTTAACTTTTGAATATTTCATGTGTCAATGATAATAGAACATACCTTTTTGTTGGAATAAAAAATGGGCAATTTACTGATCGTTTTTTGATTTATGCAAGAGATCTAGTATGTGATGAAACTTGCTCAGGTTACGTCTATTTGAATGATGTACCTGATACTGAAACAGTAATGAAAGCTTTGCCACCATAGATAGAAGACAATAATTGCAATTATCCGCATAGTGGATTAAAAATGAAATCCCCCCTCGGGAATTTCTATCGCTAAAATTAGCGAGTTAACTGTTCGTTTTTACGGGGGCTAATACAACTACCTATACGGGTAATCCACAATACAGCTTCTAAAAATAATCTATTATTTGTACCACTACGTACACGATCTGTGACTTTACTGAAGCAGAGTGGTTCCATTTTTGCCCATTGAGCATCTGTTAAGTATTTATCTATCCATGATTATAAACGGAAGTCTTATTAACCTAATTCTCAATACACCATAGCACTTCAATTTAAAGCATTAGAAAACATCAGTCTTCCAAATTTCCATTAAGCTAAAAGAGTGAATAGCTTTTGGGCTGCTATTCACCTGATGATTATCCAGCCTGTTTAACTGGGCAGGACATATCCCTTTTCATTAATTAAACGTACTGCTGCATCACAAACTTCCGCATCATAAATCATCCCGCGTCCACGTAAAATTTCTGCCAGGGCCACCTCAACCCCCAAAGCCGCACGATAAGGACGATGCGAAGCTATTGACTCAATCACGTCTGCCACGGTCAGAATACGCGCCTCAGGATAGATCTCATCACCTTTTAATCCTTTAGGATAACCGGTGCCATCCATCCGTTCGTGATGCTGGCCAATGATTTCAGCAATCGGAATATTGAAAGGAACATCCTTGAGAATTTCATAACCGGCCTGTGCATGGCCTTTCATCATTTCCATTTCCAGATGGGTCAGACGAGAAGGTTTGGTCAGAATCTCGGAAGGAATAGAAATTTTACCGATGTCATGTACCAGCCCAATTTCTTCCATCTGCAGACAGCGTTTTTCATCCCAGCCCATTTCTTTGGCAATCGCACTGGCAATCAAGCCTACACGGCGTTCATGCCCTGCGGTATAAGGATCGCGCAATTCCACCATGATCGATACCGCCTGCAAGGTGCCATACATGGTGGCCTCCAGCTGTTCCAGCTGCCGTGCAATCTGGTCTTGGGCCTGCTTTTGCTCGGTGATGTCTTGCGCCATTACAATCGCGGCAGGCAAACCGTCATCCCAAAGGATACGACGGGCATACAGGGAAAATTCCCGGATCTGGCCATTTTGATGTCGCACGGGAATCGTGTAAGGCAGGTTCGAGTGTTCTGCCAGCTGTGCCTTATCCTCAGCTTGGTGAATCAGCGCCAGAGTATCTGGGGTCGCATCGCTAAACTCCTGAATATTATGTCCGTTGAGCTCTGCGGCAGATCTACCCAGCATGTTGGCATAACTTGGATTGACGTATAAATACTGATTGTCGCGCAGTACATACATTCCGACCACGGTTTGTTCCACCATGCCACGGAAACGCTGCTCGCTGTCTCTTAATGCCTGCTCGGTTTGCCGGATGGCAGTCAGATCAGCCCAGGCCAGAATCGCATCATTGCCGACGATCGCCAGCGTGCGCTGTGCAATACGCTGACTGCCATCTTTGGCTACCAGGGTAATTTCAGGAAGCTGCACCTGTTTGCCGTTTTTCGCCAGCTGCAAGGCCGCTTGCCAGCTCCGCTGCATCAACTGTCTTTGTTCTGCATCTGGTGCCACTTTTTTCAACCAGGCTTCCCGGTCTTGGAAATCCTCCAAGCTGTATCCCAGCCATTTTTCATAGGCCAGATTGACTGCGAGAATGCGTTCATCCTGTATGGAAATAATATGCATCGGTACCGGCGACTGTAAAAACACCTGCTGGAAACGTTGTTCCATCTGCTGCGAATAGGTTTCAGCTGTTTGACGCTGCTGCTCAGCCGAAAAACGTTCCAGCGCAGATGAAATATCTCTGGAGAGATTTTGCAGCAGCTGAATTTGCTCCTGGTCAAATTCCACTTGGCCCGTGGTGTACAGCCCAACCAGTCCCCAGAAATGGCCTTGTAACAGCAACGGCGTTAATGCCGCTTGACGGATCTGCTCCTGTTTTAAATACTGTCTCCAGGTCCGGTATTCTGGAGAAACACTGTCATCAGGATTATTGGCTAGGGTATAGGCATAAACATCCACATCCGGGCTGGTATTTTTCAACTGATTCAACGGAATATTCTGATCCTGCTGCAAGGCAGTCTGCAAAGTGGGCAAAATGTTGGCGCTAATATTATGATGGAACTGAATCACCAGTGGACTGTCCGCCTGATCATCAACTTTCAGCGCAATCAAAATTTTGGCAAAACTACCCAGCTTCAGCAGTACCTGCTGCAACTCAGTCAGCAACTGCTGCTGGTTCTGACTATGTGCAATCACCCGGTTGGTTTCACTGAGCAGCTGGTACAGATAGGTTAAACGTGCTACCCGCCCCTGGGACTGTAACCGGATATAAACATCGGTAATCTGGCTGGTGATGTGATCGATTAAACTCTGTTCTTCATCCAGAAAAGCGGGCACATCCGGTGCCTGAGCATACCAGATGGTTAAGTTTCCGAATTTCTGGGTGTCATTGGCAAAGGCCGACTGCAGATAGGGCGTCTGGGCCGGAAGCCCGGTGCCAAAAATGCCCCAGTCACTGTCAATCCTCAGATGAATCCTTTCCGGAGAGGAAAATCCCGAAGGAATGATTTCCATGGCTTTCTGCAACAGCTCGGCCATGTCGCTATGCGTGTTATTACAGAGCTGGTTGATCTGGTTCAAACAACGTACTTCTTTGACCCGTTTTTGTACATCCTGCAGCAAAAGCTGGCGGTCTGTAATATCGTGTACCACCATGACCCAGACCGGTTTTTTGCCCAAGCGTTCCGCAAAAGGGGCGACATGACACTCGACCGTTTTGCGGTCCGACAAGGTCAGCTGGATTAAAAACTCTTGCGGTGCCTGCTGTAGTCTAGAACACACCGGACAATCCTCGGTCTTTACACGAGGATCATGCACCAGTTCATGCACGGAACATCCGGTCAATTGTGCCGCAGCAATACCGTGTAGCCGGGCTGCCGCCAGATTGACCTGCTGAATGGTGTGGCTGGAACTGACAATATAGGTCGGATCCGGAATGGTGTCATAGGTGCTGGCCGCCTTGGACAGCATGCTAAAAGGCTCTTTGATGGTCGACTCGACCAGTGCCATATAAATGAACCAGTAGGAATAAACTTTCAGAATATGCCCCAGCAGATTGGCATCAGCATATACGGATACATATTGGGTAAAGGTAAATTCAGAGGCCATCATGGTCAGCATGGAAAGGCTGACCCCAAACGTTAGTTGTGCCGATAAATATTCGCGGCGGCGCCAGACCAGTATCAGCGCCATTGCCAGTACCGCAATAATCAGATATTCACTGTAAATTTTAAAAGGGGTCAGACCTTGCCCATCAACAAAGGCGGTGGGGAAGAAACCCAGCATGACTGCAGTCACAATCCCGGCACTGAGCAGACCAAAAAACAGGTTCAGTGGGATAGGCTTGATCGCGCATGTCAGCATGAATGGTGCGACGAGCATGGTCAAAGCCTGCAACAGGCGGGCGCCAATCCATAATTGTGTGGCCTGATTGGCACTGTCCACAGGAAGAATCTGCATGCCTTTGTAAAGCAAGGTATGGAACAGATCAATAAATCCACACCAGCCAATGGCAATGGCAATGAAAACCACAAAATAATTTTTAGTAAAATGCCGCGATACCACAGTCACTATCAGAGCTGTAAGCGCGATAATGATGGAAATCAGTTCCGCGATGGTATGGGTAAAGACGAAACCAAAACTTTGATTGGTCCACCAGATCAGCAAGGCAAAAATCGTCGGAGGAATGATCATCATATAAGGAGAAATAAACGACTTAAGGTCGAATACATCCGGTGAAAATAAGTCACGAGATGATTTAGGCATAAAGTTCCCCAATAAAGTTCGAAAATGGCCTTATGTCATAGCGCTGTTTAAAATTTTGTATTGTCTGAAAATTCACATGTTTATTATAACATTAGGCCGGTGTAAATAATCCGTGAATACCTTGCATGAGAGCCGCCTACAGCTAATCTTATATATCAAATACCTCAACTCTCTCTGTCGTGTTTGCATCAGTTAAATAGCTGAAATTAACGCGTGCAGTTACGTCCCTCACGCTTGGCCTGATACAGTTTTTGATCTGCCATTTTCAATACCTCTTCCACATCCTCAGAACTATGCGGCCAATAAGCGATACCAATTGAAATAGTCACTGTTCCCATGTCATCCATTTCGGTGAGCCCAACCGCTGTTCGTAGCCGTTCTGCCGCCTGAAAAACGGTGGTCGGGTCTGAAGCAGCCATTAAAATAATAAACTCCTCTCCCCCTGAACGGCAGCAGATATCATTGTCACGGAAATGATATTTCATCAGGCTTGCCAATTTTTGTAAGACGATATCGCCTTTGTCATGGCCATAGCTGTCGTTTACCTTTTTAAAGAAGTCGATATCCACGGCCAGAACAGCAAAATCCGTACGCATACGCACAAATTCTTCAATAAACAGGTTCATTCCGCGGCGATTATATAAACCGGTTAGCGGATCGGTATTCACCGACTGATTCAACTCATCAATTTTTTCATTAAAATTCTGACAGCTTAGCATCAGGGAATTTTTGAACTGATCAACCTCAAAATACACAGGATCAATTTTTTTAATTTTTTCCTGAACATCCGGCCGACTGAGCATACTGGCCATTTTCGCCAAATGGTTTAAAGGCAGTGCAATCAAACCGGATAAACGCCAGACCACAAAGAAAATGAAGAAATAAAAGAGGGTAATCCCGATGGATACTTTGATAATAATACTGTTGGCTTGAGCAAACAGCTCGTCAATCGGCTGCTGCGATACCACAATCCAGCTCACGCTGGGAATACGCGAGAAACCAACCAGACTATCTATTCCTTTACTGTTCATCAGACGGAAAGCGCCATCCTGTTGCTGAAGCATGGTTGTTAATCCATCACTGGCCTGGACTTTCTGGCCAATTTCCCGAGTATCGGCATGAAAAATGATGCGTTTTTGGTCATCCATCACATAGGTATAATTTTTTTTGTAGCCATATTTGGATGCCAGCATTTCACTGACCAGATTCTTGCTCTGCAGATAAATCGTGCCCGCAACAAAGCCCAAATATTGCCCCTGGGCATCGAAGATCGGTTCAGAAATAATCACGATCAATTTTTTGGTCGAAGACCAGTAGGGAGAAGAAATATAAGTTTGCTTGCGTTTAATTGACTCGGTGATGCCATAGGTTTTATAAATCTGTTTAGAGTCAATCTTTAAGCTGGTCGGGAAAAATGAGATGATATGCCCTTCCCGGTCAGCCAGAAAAACACTGTTGAAATTTCCTGACTGGCTTTTCAGGCGTGCCGTTTCACTATTCCGCAGGCTGGCACTAGCAAAATCTTGACCGAGCAGTTTGGCGCTAAAGCGTAAGTTTTTTAAGATTTCTTCAAATTGATAGTTGGTATGGGCAGCAATCCTGGAGGAGTATTCGGCATTCAAGGCCAGAGAGTTGTCGATCAGGCGCTCTTTCACAGTATAGTTAACAAAAAATAAGGCAAAGATAAACAGACAGGTCACGCTTAAAACCGTTAAAAGTAATATTAAGCTGCGCAGATTTAAACGAGGCGCCAGTAAAACCTGTCTCAATAGGGCAATTCCAAGTCATCATTTATGATACTTATATCACAAAATAATGAAAAAACACGGTTTATTTCAATAACATCGACGTGAGTCAAATCATCCTGAAATGGCCGTCAATTTTCCCGACCCTATTTGTTTTACCGAGCGTTCGACGAATGCACTGAAAATGTAGTACGGAAAGGATGTCAATGCTTGCCGAAGTATGCTTTGGGCATTCATCGCTGTTCTGCCTGAACTGATGATTCCAGGAAAATGGCCTGAACATGCAGGGTACCAGATTACTTGGAGTCGCGGGGTTCCTGCATTTTTACGCTCAGCACAGGTTCAGATCATTTAACCAGCAATGAACACCGCCGATATCGATTTTTTTTATGCTATATTCCCAGTTAAGACTTATATTTATTATATAAATCACATGACTTATTTTCCCTAAAAGTTTGAACTTATTACAAGGTTTTTGGATTCCCATGCAAACATATATTCCTTATCAGCTGCGGGTAAAATTAAAACAAATTGATCCTATTCTCGATAAGCATTGGCAACAACAACTGCAGTCCATCCTCTCGACGACGCCGCAGGCATTGCATCAGAAAATAGAAGACCAGTACCTAAAAGCCAAGAATATCGCATGGAATTACCTGACCCAGACCTTTGAGTTTAAAGGTCATACTAGCCTAAAAAATCTTCAGCTTGACACGCACAACTCCGAATTACTGCAACTCGCGCACAGAATAAAGAGTACATTCAGCTATCTGCAAGGCTATCAAACAGACTTTCAGATTGCCGATTACCTAGAAAGTATTGTGCGTGAAATTAACCAGATTGATCTGGAACATTCAGCAGACATTCAGGCACAGCAACTGATCAAAAAAGCCTTTCTGTATGACGCTACCCTGATTATTCGGGACCTAGATTTTAGTGTTTCTGAAAATCACCGGCATTTGGATATTGAGCAGGTTCGAACTTTTATCTTTGAAATTTTTATGAAAAGTGAAATTTTGGGAAGCTGGTTTGCCCATATTTTGCCAAGTGAATATGTCGAACAGGAACTGGTAATTTTTCAGGATTATTTTATTCAGCAACAACGCGTTCGCGACTTTGAAATTATCAAAACCTTTCAATATTATTTTGTCCTGAGCAGCACCTACGACAGTTCAGTTTCTGCCTATTCAATTCGCCGCTTTTTAACCGAAGAAAACTTTGGTAAAGAAGACCGATTCTATATCAGTGGTTTGGTTCTTGACCCACAACAGCTGGATCAAGCAGATTATTTTGAAAATTTTAAACAGTTGATGACCCAAATCATTGGTATTCAACGCAAAATGAATTCGCATATTGTGGAACTGGTTGAATCCCTGCATGAATATAATCAGCACAGGCTCATCCCGAGTTTAAAAGAAATTTTAAATATTCAAAGTTTTTCCATCGATCACCTGGTGAAAGAACATCTGGAAATCCTAGAGAAAGATTTATCCTTAAATATTCTTGAACCCTTTCTAAAAGGCTTAAAAAACAGTGTGCAACATACCGATGAACTAGAATATTGCTATTTAAATATTTTAAGGTTAATCAATGAGTTTCTGCATCAACTGGAAATTTTATCACAGCAACCGATGCTGCAGTTTAATCCGCATGCGCGTCTGTTCAAATATCGCTTAATTGCCTATTTAAAATTACTGGAACAACGTCGTGCCCAAATCTTTGTAATCTTTCACGATGAATTTCAGTATCAGCAACAGCTACGCGCGGTTTCAGCCCCCGCTCAGGAAATCAGGGAACTGCTCAATAGCGCGATGGAACAAACCCGCCAGATCCAGCAGCACATACGCCAGTTAGAACGCGAAATGCAAAATGCCGAAAATAGCAGTTTTCTTAAACGGCTGTTTAAAAAATCTGAAAATCATGAATTGAAGATCAATGAATTAAAACAGAATCTGATCGAGGTTCGAGATCGTTGCTATATTAGAATTATTGCTATTCAAAAACAGGCCTCTCAAGAGAGTATTTATCTGGAAGCGAAGAATTTAATTTCGGTGATTGACTCTAAAGTACGGCATTATGCCTTTGCGAATGGTGAAAATGGGGTAACACGTTTACCGCTTCTGTTACAGTTACCTGAAGACCGCAATAACTTTAATATGCAGAGCATCCTCATGGCATTAAACTATGAATTTCTGCTCTCTGCAAAGAGTTGGAAATTGTCACAAAAGACCTAAGACAAGACTGGTGAACTATCAAGAGGAAGGTAAATCAACGAGCGTATTTAAGAGTTGATTTTGGTGCTGAAAAAGTTACGGCAAGCTGGTTATTTGGACAGGTCTTTAAACCCGGTTCTTCCCTGCTCAACAGGCATGATTAATTTTAGAAAATTTTATAGCAGCAATCCAAGCATTTCAACATGAGCGTATAAGGCACAGGCTGATTACTTTTTCAGGGCTGATAGTAGGCAGACGTTATATACTCAATCTGCTCTACTTTGGGACAGGATTAAATATCTTAGGCTAGAAATACGGCGATGTCTTCCGCCACCGCCTTAGCTGTGCGGGAAACCCCGACCAGCGTTGCCGAAGCAGCACCGGTCCATTCTCCATAGCCCAGCAGCCATAAATTCGGCACCTGAACCGAACGACCATTATAAACCGCAATGGTATGGTCCTGCTGAATAATCCCGAGGCTACCGAGATGATTCAGTGCCGCTTTAAATCCAGTACACCAGATCACCGCATCCACCTGTTGAGCAGATCCATCGTCCCAAATCACGCCATGTTCTGTAAATGCCGAAAATGGACGCTTGCTCTGTAAAACGCCTCGCTCACGTGCCGCTTTGACTGAATCAATCATGACAATATCGCCCAACCCACCAATCGGCTGCTCGATGCTTCTCCCTTCCTGCTGGGCTTTCAGGCGCTCAGTCGCCCTTAAGAACAGGACACGGCCGTCGACATCATCTGCCAGAAACTGCGGTGGTGTCTGGGTGATCCAAAGCGTTTCGGCAACCAAAGATACTTCTGCCAGGATTTGCGCACCAGAATTTCCACCGCCTACCACCATGACTTTTTTGCCCTTAAAGGGTTCGGCATTGAGATAATCTGCCGAATGCAGTTGCATACCCTGAAAATGTTCACGACCGGCATATTCGGGAATAAAGGGTTGACTCCATGTTCCCGTGGCACTCACCACTGCTTTGGCTTTCCAGCATCGTTCCCCGGCATAGACCTCTAAATACTGGCCCTTGCTTTCCACACGATCCACATGCACGGGACGAATTACGGGAAAGTGATAACGCTGTTCATAGGCTGTCAAATAATCGATCACTTCGTTACGGGTCGGATAGGTCTGTTCGGTTGCCGGCATCATCCAGCCCGACAGGGAACTCCAGCTGTTCGGGGAAAAAAGACGCAAGGACTCCCAGGCATGCCGCCAGGCACCTCCGGGCTGAGACTGATCATCCAGGAGAATAAACGGAATGTTCTTGCGCTTTAAAAAATAGGCCATGGACAAACCAGCCTGTCCAGCACCAATGATGATCACTTCCGTTGCAGTCTGTGTTGCATCCAAAATCTTTTCCCCTTACATTTTTCTGTTGTGTTTAAGGCAGAATCCCGCTTTTGCAGCGGGTTCCAACCTATTTATCTTATTGATAGGACAGCATGAGTAAAAATGAATCCTGCCTTACAAACTGCGCTGATTCACCCGTTTAGAGAGCTCTTCAGCCGATTCCTTGCGTTCCGAATAACGGTTGGTCAGATAAGCACTTTGCCCACGGGTCAGCAAGGTAAACTTATACAGCTCCTCCATCACATCCACAATTCGGTCGTAATAAGCAGAGGGTTTCATGCGGCCATCTTCGTCAAATTCCAGGAAGGCTTTAGCCACAGATGACTGGTTTGGAATCGTGATCATGCGCATCCAGCGCCCCAAAATCCGCATTTGATTGACCGCATTAAAGGATTGAGAACCACCACAGACCTGCATCAGCGCCAAGGTTTTGCCCTGTGTGGCACGAATGGCTCCAGCCGCCAGTGGAATCCAGTCAATCTGTGCCTTGAGAATTGAACTCATCGAGCCATGTCGCTCCGGCGAACACCAGACCATGCCTTCCGCCCAAGCTAAAAGCTCATGTAATTCCTTCACTTTAGGATGGTTCATGTCCGCATCTTCAGGCAGTGGCAGTCCCTTAGGATGAAATATTTTCACTTCCGCACCGAAATATTCCAGAATACGTCCCGCTTCAAGTGCAGCCAAACGGCTATAAGAACGCTCACGATTCGAACCGTACAGTAAAAGAATACGCGGTGGATGCTCAAGCTGCTTGGCTTGCACCTGTTCAAAGCTTGGTTTTTCCAGCAAGTCTAATTCGATATTCGGCAGTGTCATGAAAATTTCATCCCAATTGTTTTTAAGCAAAATATTTTTTCTTTAGCCACAAAGACACGCTGACCAAGGAAATCAGCACCGGCACTTCCACCAAAGGACCAATGATCGTGGTAAATGCGATCGGAGAAGCCAGACCAAAGGTGGCAATCGCAACCGCCAGGGCCAACTCAAAATTATTCCCTGCTGCGGTAAAGGAAATAGCCGTGGTTTTCGGATAATCATTACCCATCCATTTGCTCATGAAGAAGCTGACAAAGAACATCAATACAAAGTAAATGGTCAATGGAATCGCAATACGCAGTACATCCAAAGGTAAACTCAGCACATCCGCACCTTTGAGACTAAACATCGCCACAATAGTGAACAGCAGCGCAAGCAAGCTCAATGGGCCAATTTTTGGCAGGAATTTCGTCTGATACCAGTCCAGCCCTTTGGCTTTGACCAAAGACAGACGGGTCAGGAAACCCATCAGAAATGGAATACCCAGGTAGATCAATACTGCATTGGCAATGGTCCAAAAATCGACATTGATCACATGCCCTTCTACCCCAAAAAATGGCGGTAAATAGGTCAGGAAGAACCAGGCATAACTACTAAAGAACAGAATTTGGAAAATACTGTTAAAAGCCACCAGTGCCGCACCATATTGGTTATCACCGCAAGCCAAACCGTTCCAGATCAGTACCATGGCAATACAGCGCGCCAAACCGATCAGGATCAGGCCGGTCATATATTCCGGATAATCGCTCAAAAAGACGATTGCCAAGACAAACATCAGTACCGGGGCAATCAGCCAGTTCTGGATTAATGACAAAGCCAGGGTTTTCTTATCCTGAAAAACTTGTGGCAGTGTCGCGTAATCCACTTTGGCCAACGGCGGATACATCATCAGAATCAGACCAATCGCAATCGGCAGATTGACCGAGTTGACGCTCATGGCATCCAGTTCTGTTGATGCTTGTGGAAATACCACCCCAATCGCAACACCCAATGCCATGGCCACAAAGATCCATAGCGTCAGGTTGCGATCTAAAAAGGATAAACCTTGTTTAGACATGATCTGCTCGATTAAATATGAGAAATTTTATTGATTTCAGCAATGAGCTCCGGACGGCTCATTTTTTCGGTATCCAAGGCAAATAAAGCATCTAGGCGTTTATTGATATGGTCGACAGTGGTCAAGAAAGCCTGTAATTTTTCTTCTTCAGGCAAGTCTAGGTGTGAAGGATCAGATAGCCCCCAGTGTGCCTTGATTGCTCCACCCAAATATAGTGGGCAAGCTTCCTGTGCCGCAGCATCACACACGGTAATCACCACCTCTGGCTGATATTGTTCGCAAGCATCAATCGTTTTACTCGACAAACCTTCAGTAGATAGACCGAGGTTCTGTAAGGTCTTGATCGTTAAAGGATGAACCTGACCGGAAGGTTTGCTGCCAGCACTGTAAGCCACCCAGCCTTCTGGCGCACGGCTATTGAACAACACTTCAGACAGAATACTGCGGCAACTGTTGCCCGTGCACAAAAACAAAAATTTCATGAAAATTTACTCGCAATGGCTCTGGATCGGCAGAGCAGATGGATTAAATAAAACTGGAGCATGACTACGTTTGAGCGCATCAAGAATTTCAAAGCACCACGCAGGCAATTGTGGATTGATGCTGTAATACACCCACTGGCTTTGACGACGGTCATTTAACAAACCACAAGAACGCAACAAGGCCAGATGGCGTGAAATTTTCGGCTGGCTTAACTGGAGTTTATCGGTCAGATCACAGACGCATTGCTCTTTATTTTCTGCAATCAGCATGACAATACTGAGACGTGTCTCATCGGATAAACATTTAAAAAACTGAACGTGGTCCATAGCTGCTCCTATCCTGTTATGCAAATATATACATATCCGCATATATAGTAAATAGTATAAGTTCAAAATTATAAACGGATGATTATAATGAGGCTAGAAATATGCCGATTACAAAATCATCCATTTCATATTTTGTGTTGTGAATAAAGAAAATCTTAACGATTAGAAACTTTAAGGAATATCGAATGACTGATAAAAATATTTTAGTACTCATTGACGGTTCTGATCCGGCGCTAGCGGCAGTCAAGCAAGCCTCTATTATAGCTGCTGCTATGGATAGCAAACTCACGATTATCAGCATCGTCGAAGAAAATCCGTTTACCAATACCGATTTTTATTACTTCGGTGCAGACTCAGCGACCATGAAAGTATTTTTTGATGAAGCTTGTCGTAATGCAACACAGGCCTTAGTTGAAGCAGAGAAATTATCAGCAGACTCAGGGGCAAGTGAAGTTAAAACTCAACTGATTAAAGCTGAAGTTTCTGCGCAAACTATTGTAAAAGCAGCAGAGGAAGCAGGAGCTGCTCTGATTGTGATGGGATCGCATCGGCGAAAAGGTATCCAGAAACTCACTTTGGGCAGTGTGGCTGAAGAGGTATTAAAGCTGGCCAAATTACCAGTGTTAATTGTGAAACAATAACGAACCTGATTTTTTTGTTCATTCAATACAAAAACCAGTGGCCTGAACCACTGGTTTTTTTTAATAAGGCGTGATTTCTGAAGTTATTTATTTTTCTCAATCAGTTCTGCTACAGCTTGAGCTTCCAGAACTTTACCACTCGACACGATTTTATTGTCAATAATCAGACCTGGGGTACTTAACAGACCGGTTTCAGCAATCTGCATCATGTCAGTGACATATTCAATTTCAGCTTGCACACCGGTGCTTTTGACTGCTTCCTCTGTCGCTGCCAAGAGTGCTTTACATTTAAGACAGCCTGTACCGACGACTTTAATTTGCATATTTTATTCTCCAAACGTTTTATAAAAACCAGTAACCAAAAGTATTCAGGCTATAACCAATAATCAAGATTCCCACAAAAATAATCCCAACAAACAGGCTCAATAAGCGGGTTTTTACCACTTGTTTTAACAGGATCAGGGATGGCAAGGAGAGAGCTGTTACCGCCATCATAAAGGCCAATACTGTACCTAAGCCCACACCCTTCGCCACTAAAGCTTCCGCGATCGGCAAGGTACCAAAAATATCCGCATACATCGGCATACCCACAATGGTCGCGACCAATACGGAGTACCAGTGTTCCTGGCCAAGCAAGGCCGTAATCCATTGTTCAGGAATCCAGTTGTGAATCGCTGCGCCAATCCCTACTCCGATTAGCACATACAGCCAAACCTTGCTAAAAATTTCGACCACCTGTTCCCAAGCAAATGTACGCCGCTCTTTTGCAGTCATACTGAAATCTTCATCTTCTTGTACTGCCTGATTATGGGTTACAAACTCAGCCACATACTTTTCCATTTTTAAATAGCTAATCAATGATCCTCCTAGTACTGCCAGTATCAAACCGAGTAGTACATAAACTATGGCGATTTTCCAGTTAAAAATACTGGCCAATAGAATAATTGAAGCCAGATCAACTAACGGAGATGAAATTAGAAATGAAAAGGTCACACCCACTGGAAGCCCGGCACGGGTAAAACCGATAAACAGCGGAATGGAAGAACAGGAACAAAATGGGGTAATGGTTCCGAGTAAAGCCCCCATGATATTGGCTTTAATCCCGGTCATTCGGCCTAAAATCTGTCGGGTACGTTCAGGTGGAAAATAACTCTGGATATATGACAGGGTATAGATCAAGACTGATAACAGAATAAAAATCTTGAACACATCATAGATAAAGAAATGAATACTGCCACCAAGTCGGGTTGCGACCGATAAACCGAATACATTTTCAACCAGCCAGCGTACCCCATTGGACAGCCAGGTCATTTTAAGCAGGACATCATTGAGCCAGGCAAAAATCGCGATTATGCTTTCCATTCAAAGCTCCTGGTTTGGGCTGAATAAAAGCGCTTGTGTAAATACACATAGTTCTTCAGCACGAATGGGATTAAGAGAATAGTACATCCAGCGTCCATCTTTTCTGCGCTGGACCAAACCGGAGTTGGTTAGGCATTTCATGTGGTGAGATAATGTGGACTGGGTAATCGCCAGATTCTGTAGCAATTCGCATGCACAACATTCCCCTGCCTGTAGCATCTGCAAGATCTGAAGACGGGTAGTATCCGTCAAAACCTGATACAGGTAAACTGCTTGCTCATTGTCCAATTATTTTTATCCATCAGTGACTTATCGTATTGAGTATGTAACTTATATTGATCATCGTCAATGTGTTTTTTCGCATAAAAAAAGCCCAACCAAGTTGAGCCTTTTCGTCTCGGAGTCTTTTTATTTCATACGATTACCGTGTTCATCAATGATGACTTCACCATCTTCTTTGGCAAAAGCTTTTAATTGTGGTGAAGGCAGGATATCCAGAACCAGCTCTGACGGGCGACATAAACGTGTACCTATATCTGTGACGACCAATGGGCGGTTAATCAGGATCGGATGTTCCAGCATAGCCTCAATCAGTTTCTCATCTGTCCAGCTGGCATCATCTAGATTCAATTCGGTATAAGGATCCACATTTTTACGCAACACTTCACGAACGCTTAAGCCGGAATCCTGAATCAGTTTGATCAACTGCTCTTTCGAAGGTGGAGTGACCAGATACTCAATCACTTCTGGTTCAATTCCTGCGTTACGAATCAGCGCTAAGGTGTTGCGAGAAGTTCCACATGCAGGATTATGATAGATTTGGATTTTTGGCATTTGATCCATGAGTATAATCTCTTAAACAGATAGCCTGTTATATATGAACATTCGAATATACGCAATATGCAATATATTCATTTATAGCACTCACCTGATAATGAAAGTCCACAAACATTTGACGCCTCTTCCAAATGTGACCATCTCATATTTAGATTATTGGATCTGACTATAGATTTATTCAAATACGCTGCACAATACCTTGAAACCATGAGCCGGTATTGACCGTGGAACAATAATAATTGCTAAAACAACTTCTGCAGCTCTGCAACTTTCCTTTAGGCTATTAATATTTAACTAAATAATTTTTTACAATGATTTTATATAAACAACCGGTAAATGTTCGACAGACAGCCCTTGATTGTTGCAAAACAATTTTATTTCAGCTGTGTGCGATTCATTTTCGGATCAAATAGGCCATTGCGCATGGTTCCCTGATCATCCAAAAGTGTGAATTCAATGCGATCAAATTTGGCAGACTGCGGAGCCTGCTCTAAGGGATAGATACGATTCGCTTGTGTAGGGGTCATCATATCCATCTGTTTTGCAACAGCTCTGGACTGCTGACCTTGAATCACTTTTAGTCCGGTAAATGAAATATGGTAGGGTGTAGGATTATGACAAAGTAAAAACCACTGCCCTCCAGATTGCTGTAAGGAAAAACGCAGCTGTGCAGCAATTTGTTCAATATTCATTTTGGCCAAGCTGGCTGGGCGATAAAAAATTTTCAGCTGGGTATTCATTGCCAGATCTAAACGTGCCTGATTTTCACCGACCGGCTGAGTTTGCTCAGGTGTCTTCCCTGCGATTTCATACAGATTGAGCCAATAGACTGATTCACGATCGGTTGGCATGGCATCGCCATTCTGCACGATACGTATTGCCTGAATACCTTTGGGGTTCATCTTAAATATTGCTGGCAACACTACAAAAGGGGCTTTGGCAAGATCGAGATTACCGGAACCCTCATCTACCCATATTTGTACAACAACAGGATAGTCATTGCTATTGGCCAGTAGCAAGGATTGTTCCTTGCTCTGTTCTGCATAAATGACCCTGCTAGAGGCAGGCAAAATACCTGCCCGTGCCACACTGTGAGCGAGTAAGCTTATACAGCATAAGCGTAGAATTGACTTCATTGCATTTTTACCAGCACATGGGCAGTTGCAAGCACGGAGCCCGCCGTCACTGCTCCAGCAGCAGGAAGTTTTTTTAATACAGCACGTAGTGGAATATTGGTGGTCTTGTCTCCAGAAGATTGGGTAAGATCTGGAAAATTATACCAACCCGCATTAATGCCACTTGGGTAATTAATAGCATTCCCTAAATAGCAAACATTCGTGCTACCACCTGTTCCGGGAATAATTGGAGCTGTCCAATCACAAGAATAATGTATGCTAATCCCTCCACCAGTATTGGTGGTATTGGGAAAGCCACTACCTGTATATCCCGGCTGTCCGACAAAGTTCATCAGTGTACTGCCACTATCTTTGTAGAGGAAAATCCCGACATTTTTAGCTCGAGATGCATTGGTAGAATAGTCATCCGAAACCAGTGCAGTCACCCTGTTATTGGCATTGACCAGTCCTAAAGCTTGTGCCTGAGTATAGCTGGCTTGAGAAGCCTGAATCCCGACAGCAAATTGACCAGTATTCAGGCCAGCAGTCACATTTCCCGTACATGCAATCTGGATTTGAAAATCTGCAAACACTTCTCCACCTGTATCCAGATGAGTCGTCGTGGTCAAAGGTAAAGTAACTGTCTGCGTATTAGCAGTGGTCGCCCAGCAGGTGTTTGCAGCAGGGACAAGGAATGCTGCATTATATAAGGTATAACCAAAACCATTTTCAGGACCATAAAAATCAAAATGGGAAGCAGAATCATCTCCTTCAATGTCATGCAGGAAATGTACAGGATTGTCAACTGTATCAAGTATTCCACCTTTATCATCTGCTAATTGAATATATAATGAGGGTTGCCCACATTTATAATTTCCTGACTCCCCCATACCAATCGTTCCTCCTTCAGTAACAGAATCACAGTAAAAAGAAGGGTTTAATAATGCAGGGGGAGTACCAGCTACTTTAAAAAATTCAACTTGCAAAGTAGGGATATGTCTTAAGCGAATACAATACCAGCCCTTGGGACATTCAGTTGGACTGAATGTATCTCTATCCCCAACATCGTAGTTTATTGGAATACTTTTCCAAGTTCTTGTTAAAGGAATATCCATCATGGTTTGACGAATGCCAATTCCTTTAAACCATGTATAATAAACATTTGACGCACCGCCAACATCGGTAGGATCAACGAGATTATGTCCACCAACTCGATCATCGCCATTCGTGGCAACCAGAAGCTTGATATAATTAACATCAGTGGCAGTATTACAACGCCATAAAATCGTTTCAGTACCTACATTTTTAATTTTATATTCTGTTGCAGCAACAGATATCTCTGCGAGCTTAGTCCCTACCGGTTGAATCGTATTATTGTAAAGGTGCAAATTTCCTATTGGAATCTTTGCTGCAGAATTATCATTAGTATTCGTAGTTTTATTATTATCCAGGGTAGTCGTCTCCCCTGTAATGTAGTTAACAAAGTAACATTGTGCCTGTACAGTAATACCAATACTCATTAACAGCATTACAAAAAAAAGTTTGAGCAGAATATAAAACTTATCATTCATGTTATTTATGCTCTACAGTGCATTGTAGTTGTAATTTAATCAGCGGTTGTTCCAGCTGCTGATGGTCGATACGGTAAGGCATTGTGCAACGTTGTCCCGCATCATCGCCCCAATCGAAAGTCAGTGTACCTTGTGGCTGTTCGACGCGTACATAAGCCTGTCCAGCCTGTCCCACCATGCCAATCATTTCACCGGCTTCATTACGGACATCTGCCCCCATCGGAATATTTTGCCCTTCAGCTAACATACTTTGTATCAACACACTATAGCCATAACGGGTTTTAAAGTTCACTTTCACTGCAGCGCCAGCATAGGGTGCTATACGCTGTTCACCGCCTTCCAATTCGATATTGCTGGACACCCCTTGCGGGTCGAGGGCAATGGTGTTGTAACGATAAGGACTGATACTCGGGACCAAGGCATAACCAAAACGGTCAATCCTGTTGGTGGGGGAGCTGACAATTTTTGCACCTTTGGCACCTTTGGCTTCAACCAGTGCAAAGGTATCTCCAAGATAGGAACCCAATGTAATTCCGCCAGCATGGATGGCCAAGGCACCACTGGCATTCAGGGAACTTTGCCAGTATTGCTGATTATAGGCACTATTGAGACCAAGAGAAATTTTCGGCAGCCTCTTGTACAGGCCGGCATTATAAGTCTGATCATTCGACTGTCCGCTGCCATTCATGCCCAGGTTATAGCTCAAGCTATAGTCTTCATCCAAGGTACCAGTTATGCCAACCTGATAGTTATCACTGTCATTACTGCGATTATAATTGGCGTTCAGGTTCGGCGTCAGCCTGCCCCGGTTTGATCCAAGCGGGAACGACAGGCTCAGACCACCAAAGTTGTCAAAACGTTCTTGCTTGACCACTCCCCCTTGAAGGCTATGAAATTTTTGCCGCGTATAATTCAGATTCATACTGAGAATACCAAAAGATTTTTGATACCCGGCTTGCAGTGAAGTATCACGTTCCCGCCCATCGCGATAGTTTTGGGTGGAACCGGATAAATAAAATGAACCATAACTTCCCAAGGGCTGACTCAGATTGATCTGAAAACGCGAACGCTGTAAATTGCTATATGAAGAAGCCCACGGATTGCCCTGCTCCCAGGCATAACGCGATCTTAAAATATCACTGAATTCACGATAACCGCTGGTCGAATAGCGATAGCCTGCAAGGGTAATTGTGGTCTTGGTCGGCTGCAGGGTCTTACTGTAAGTCAGATTGGTCATCCAGCCATCGCTGGATTCCTGTCCATCTATACCTGGCAAATCGGCTCGCGAATAAGTCAAATTGGCACCCAAGGCACCCAGAAAACTGCCATAAACACCTCCGACTGCCAGGGCCTGATAAGCATCGGCAAGACGTATACCGCCATTCACGGTAATACTATTACTGACCCCATATTCATAATTAAGGTCTGAAAAAAAAGCATCACGGGTTTGATCCAGATCGGTCCAGCCCATTGCCAGACTATAATTCGACAATCCGGCGCGTAGAGAAGTGGGAACAGCTGCATAGGGCACTTCTGTGGAATGCCTGGAACCATCTGCTTCAGTAACAATGATGGTCAGATTGCCATCATAATTGGTCGGATAAAGATCATTAATTTCAAAAGGGCCGGGAGCCACCGTAATTTGATAAATCTCCACCCCATTTTGTTCAATCGACACTTTGGCATTGCTTTGAGCGATGCCACGGATTACCGGAGCATAACCACGCATTGAATCTGGCCGCATTCGTTCATCTGTTTGCAGACTAAACCCCTGAAAAGCCAACCCTGACAAAAAACGTCCTGAGCTATACTGCTGTCCCAGAAGCAGTTGGGACTGCAACTTATCCACCGGGCGTTGCACATAACTGCGAAGATGACGCCAGGTTGTATTATGATCATTATTCATGGACAGGTTGGATTGCTGCCGATATTGCCATTTGCCCAGATTGATCCCGCCATTGAAACTCATAAAGGCAGATTCAGAATTGTCCTGATGACTTAAGCGGCTCTGCGAATAATAATAGTTGCCCATATAATTGACGAAACCAATACTGCTGCCACTATCCAGATCGGCTGGATTGACATAGCCTCGCGGCAGATTCTTCATGAAACGTTGCGGCACCATCAGGTTCAGACGCAATAAGGAAAAATCAAAATGGCTGCTACTCCCTGTTGCAACCTGGGTGATGGTTAAACATGCAACAGGTTCAGTGATACTGGCCTGTTGTTTACGATATTCCTCATCGCCCAAAACACCAGCTTGCTCTAGCAGTTCGGTGGATAAGCAGGCGTCTACACCCTGTACGGTTGCCTGATTTTCAATAAACTGGATACTGCGTCGTTCCAGAAAACGGTCATTGATGTAGAGATCAACTTTATATACCCCTGCTTCAATCCGGTCTGCCTGATTAAAGCGTTCAATCATTGCAGCACTTAAGCCACTGCCTTGAAATAAATGCGGATCAAAAGTATAGGTTTCTTTTATCGGCTGCTTGCTATCCGGCTGTACGATAGCACTGCTCTTGGGGCTGACGACGAATGGTGGTTCCTGAGCAGATACCTGCTGCAAGCAGATACAGTGAATCATCAGAGATAAACAGGATGGCAAGAATAAAGGGATCATTCGCTCCATGCTTTATCCCTATCTGATGTTACGGCTGTTGTACAGAAATGTCTTGTCTGGCTATGGCACCATAATCATTCACATACGTCACACTCAGTACGCTGTCTTGCTCCACTGTTATTTTTTCAGGCATGGGCCAGGTTGCGCTGCTGTATGGGGCAATCATGGCAACAGATTTCTGGTCAATGCGATAATTCTGCTGTTTCACTTTTAAGGTCGCAGTCGTCAGGTTGGCATAATATCCGGTCGGATTATTAACAGTGATCGTGCTACGCTGCGTATGTTGCTGTAGCGTATAGGTCCATTTTTGCGGCATGACTTCAACATTGCCAATAATGGTTTTGGGACGATAAAAAACTTTTAAGCGGTTCTTGACCAGAAAAATTAGCTTATTTTGGTCAGCCGAACTTTCCTGTAAAGCGGGAATCTGTTTGAAATTCAGATAAAAAATGGATTCACGATCCTTTGGTAAGTCAGTCTGAGGCACATAAATCAGGCGTGCCATTTGACCCTTATGTGGATTAATACGAAATAACGGGGGATTCACTACAAAAGGAGCATCTGCATTTTCAGGCGTAGATGCATCATTCCCCCGATCCAGCCAAATTTGCACAATATAGGGGATGTCGCCATTATTACTGAACTGCAGGGTCTTTTCATTGCTTTCAGCAGGAAAAATAACTCGCGTCCCGACCATCACAATATTTGCCCACGACTGCATGGAAATCATGGAAGCCAATAAAGTTAATATAAAAGCATAACGAAACACGGTTTGGATTCCTGCATTTTTTTATATTTTTACTGAAATTATCTGACACATATCTAGAAATAAGTAAAGATCAATATATGTCAGATCGTTTATACATGTTTTATTGGTAAACTAATTCATAGTCTACAATTGCTTGCACAGTACCAGCGGTGACTCCATTTTCTACTGCAATATATCGTGCTACGAAAGGAAATTTTACTACTCCTGAACCTATAGCATCTGCTAATGGTTGAGTACCAGATTCAGCATATCCTGTAGTAAAGTTTAATGCTGTATCACCTGTGCTACCAATCACTCCTGTATCTTGCAAAAGTTGTATCGCGACCTTCGTTGCAGGGGTAGTGCCGGCTGTATTAGCTAAATTTGCTCCATTCACGTTCTGCGCTAAAAAACGCGTTTTAATCGATGTAATGAGTGGAGTGGTAATGGCAGTACAATCGGTTACGTCTATGGTAAAAGGTGTAGCCCCTGCAGTATCATTTGCATTAGCTAACTCTTGAATTTTCACTGTTGGCAACGTTACGGTAGCACTAGCAGTAGTGTTATTAACTGTTACTGCACAGGTACTATCCACAACTTGACCACTGAATGTAATTGTACCTGTATTAGCCATTGCCATATTTGCTGCTCCTGCAGCAATTCCAGCAAGTAATAAATGTTTTAATTTCATAAAAATCCCCTATTCCTATATACATTTATACGTAGTTATCAAGTGAAACTTAACGATAATTTTAAATTATTAATTTAACATTAGCATTAATAATCTATAAAAAAAAGTATTTTAGACATTAAAATTAAGAGGTTATTAAGCTTTAAAAATAGACTTTAAATATAACTAAACTGTTGCTAATGATTTCTTAAAACTGTTAAGGCTATCCAATATAGCGAAGTCTGGGTTAATGCCCTTGTCTTGAATAAAAGCGTCTCTTAGATTCCACTCTACAGGTAGATTTTCAATAATGATCAGTGAAAACGCCAGAATGTCTGAGTGATGGTTTTATTCATATCTCTAGTTCTTGAAACTACTGTCTCTCAAGAATGTCCTGCCAAGATATAGTAATGTTAATCGGCATAAACGTAGCCTGCTATATAATATGTCTTTGGCTGCAAGCGTATACCCGATACCGTCAGTGTTGCACCTTTTTGTCAGCCTTGAGTCAGCCTGTGGTAAAACCTGCTGGAGTCAGACAGGCTTCCACATATGCGACAACAATTTTTCAATCTGGCTGATTTTCTGTATCGGCACTCTTTTCAATACATCACTCAGATAGGCTACGGATCCAGTTAACACTCTTCCGCTGACTGGATAAAGCATCATATTGGCAGCGCGTGGGATCACTGCGCAGTGATCCTGCAAAATACTCAGACAGTTTTCTATAGAAAAATATAAGGTCAAATTAGAAATTTACAGTCCATGACAGTTGTGCTGTACGTGGTGCCCCAAGGAACAAATAGTCATCACCGAAGAAACTACCCGCATCTCGCCAGTATTTCTTATTGAACAGGTTATCAATGTTGAAGCGCAGCATATTGTCATAACCATAAGCCCGGAAGTTATAGCTTGTACCTGCATCAAATACGGTATAAACAGGTACTTTCACAGTGCCTGTTTTGTTGGCATATTTACTGCTGCTGTACTGCATACCGGCCAATAAACGCCATCCCTCTACTTGCGGCACCTGATAAGACAGATGATTGGCAAAACGGACAGTAGGTACATTCTGAGTTTGATGGTCTTGATATGCAGCAGTTTCTAGCGCTGTAAGACGTGAACGGGTAAGTGCCAAAGTCGAGTTCAGATCTAGATTCTGACCTAGGCGCCCTTGTAGACCCAGTTCCAGGCCCAGATTATGCTGTTCACCATCTGTGACATAGTCACTCGCAGTATTGGTATATTGATTGTCTTGGGTTAAATCAAACACTGCAGCGGTAAAGAGTACCCCCTGCCACTGCTGCTTAATCCCCAATTCATACTGGGTGGAATGTACGGGGGCTAAAGTTGCAAAAGCATTGTTGGCATACCACGGGGCCTGCCCGCCATCACTCAAGCCTTTGGCGTAAGACGCATACAGATGGGTGTTTTCCCCAGGCTGATACATTAAGGCCAGCTGCGGCAGGAAGCGAGTCAAATCGGTATCGCGGATGTTGTTGCCATTCGTATTATAAGCACTTTCATTGACATGCAAGAGTTTACCACCCAGCAAAACAGACCAAGTCTCATTGAAATCAATCTGGTCGAGTAAGTTCAAGGCTGTGTGCTGGCTATCCAATGATTTGTAATGATTGCCTAGAGTTCTGTCATTAGGGGGTGCGATGATAGGATCACTATAAATATTTCCTGTACCTACCCAAACCATACTATTAGTAGCATCATATTGTGCATGCCGTTTATAGGTTTGTGACAATTCCAGGCTAAGCGTATGTTGCCATGCTCCAGTGTTGAATTGGCCATTTAATCCAGCCTTAAACTGATTGGTCAGATAGCTGTCATTCGGACTACGGAAATCATAAATATCATAGTTGCCATTTTGGTCAAAGCTATTGCCTAAACCTGAATATTGGCAAATGCTACTATAAGAGCAACCCCACGGGAATGCTGAATAATCATCCACCACCACACGGCTTTGCGAAGCAGCCAGATTGGCTGTCCAGTTGTCATTGATCTGGTGAATATATTTTAAACCGGTATTCAAACTTTCATTGGTCACCGGTTGGCTCCAGCTCTGATACCCCAGCAAACGGTCCCATTCAACGCCAGTGGGTACTGTTTTACCATCCAGCAACTGATAGCCGGGTACGGAGCGCTGACGTTGGCGCTGTGATTCGATATCGAATTCCAGTTTTGAATGATCCGAAATTTTCCAGTCTAAAGCCAAAGCACCAAACACGCGCTTGCCATCGGCATGTTCCACATAAGGATGAATCTCTTCATGCGCCAAATTGACGCGATAGCCAAACTGTTGATCTGCTCCAAGGAAACCGCCGAAGTCCGTTGCCACGCGGTTGCCACCATGACTGTCGGCTTCAACAGTAAATGAGTGAATGTCTTGGGGGCGTTTGGTCACATAGTTCACCACACCACCCGGGGTTGCCATGCCACTTTGAATTGCACTGATGCCTTTTAAAATTTCGACTTGCTCTTTGTTTTCAAGCGCCACATTTTGCTCACCGCGCAGCAAGTGACCATTGAGTAAATAGCTGGATCCCAGATTTAAGGCAAAACCGCGCATGACAAAGTTCGGATAATAGCCAATCGGGGCATAGCCATCCCCTACTGCAGCGTCATTTTTAACCACATCCGTCAGGGTTTTCGCATGCTGATCGGCGATACGTTCGGCTGTGATTGTGCTGATCGATGCTGGAATTTCAGCCAGGTTTTGCTGGCTAAAACCAGATATATTCACCTCGGGTTGGTCATAGGCCGTTTGTGCAGTCACTGTGAGCTTTTCCAGTTGCGAGATCTCATTCTCATTTGCAGCATGTACCCATACCGGGCTTAAGCCTAGACATGAAAATGAACCCGCAGTGAGTAACGCTTTTTGTAAATGAGAAAATGAATACGTTTTCACAGTAGTTGTCCAACCCCAAAAGATAATCTTGCAGCATGCATTTTTCGGGCATGAGTATTCACAATTTTCTCAGATTGAACAAGCATTTCTACACCATATCCGAGATTTTTTTATCTTGATTCCGATACGGCTTTTTAAACCAGGATTTCTGGGTTGGGTTTATCCTGCCAGTATTCAAATTTAAGCCGCAACTTGGATGAAAGGTCTGCATCATTCAGCCGGTTGAATGCCATACCTGCATATATCTGAGACCTGATTTGAGAACACTGAATCGCCTCGGGCCAAGTTTGATTTTGGCCTTGTTTGTCTTTTGATTGGATTTAGCATTAAATCACAAGGACGGTATTGCTTAGCCTGTGCCTTTTATTCAAAGACAATAGGCTATTCGTTTTATTAAAGCCTGCGCTGTAAATCTAAATGATTCAGCTTACTATACTGCTGCTGCATATCATTAAATGCGTCAGAAAAACCAATTAATGAAACTTCATTCACAACCAGTTTAGCATTATGAGATACATTAAACTCGGTTTTTACCTCAAAGCCACGCTTGAACTGATCTATAATGGCTTGAGCGTCACGGTATAAACCCTCACGCGCCTGCAAAACACTATTATTATCTACTTTAAGTAGTGTAATAGAATTTTTTGCATGGTTTATGCCAACACTTAAGCTGTAAGAATCGTTCATACGCATTACCGTAATATGGTTTTTACGCATTGTGCAAATTTTAGTATTTTCACTACTCTTTACCCAGCATTGAATATCCCAGCTTGCACGTCCCAATAACCGATTTTCAGATTTTTCAAGAGAGTCATTTATATGCTGATAATCTACCTGTTGTATTAAATAGCCCAACCGATCATTCTTCATGCTTATAGTTGCAGCTCCTGCCGCATTTGCAATCGTTAAACCTAAAACTGCCCCAAACAAAATATAAGTATTATTTAACATTAGTCTATATAAAAAGATAAATTCAGCACACTATAGCAAGCTTTTAGCCTTTCACATCTTATACATTAATTTTATTTACTAAATTAAAAATCCATGATCCATTATTTTTATATTATCCATTGTCTTGTCAATGTATAAGATTTAAAGCTAGTGTTCAGATGAAGAGGGTATCTTTTTAATTTTATAGTTTTAAACTTTTAAACTTTTAAACTAAAGATAATACCTTTAAGAGTGTTATAGGCGGTTGTCTCTCAATCAGGTAAGGGTTATTTTGGAATAAAAAATGCAATATGCATATAGATTTCAGAAGTTAAACCAATCAGCAAGGTTTTTTAACCGCCTTATTTCCATAAAATACAGCTTTAGAATATGTGATATATAAAAGATCTCTTTCATAAATCAAAAATTAAGCTATTTGTTGTTGATTATTTGTACCGTAGAATTTTTAACATTCATGCATAATTTTTAGATGAAATACATCGACTCAAAACAGATTTCTGAAACACAGCTTAAGCGATTACGAGCATCTCATGGTCAACGTTTTATTTAATGGTTGAGCAATTGCATAAGCATGTTCTAGCTAAAGGCAGACTACCCAAATTACGCCTGGAGGATCAGATTCTGCTTTGTCTAGGATACTGCAGCAGTCCAGTCCATTAAAACAGGAGTCAAATCTATGATTTATGAAGTATCTGGAGATATTTTACTCAGTGATGCACATGCTATTGCTCACGGTGTTGCCCCCAATGACAACTTTGCTACAGGTCTCGCTTTAAGTCTGCGTGAGCACTGGCCGGCCTTGTATAAAGACTTCCGTAACTATTGCCATATTTATCATCCTAAGGCCGGAGAGCAATGGACATGGGTGAATGCTGAAGGTCAATGTATCGTAAACTTGATGACACAAGAGGCAGCTTATGATAACGGTTCAAAACCCGGCAAGGCGTCTATCGATATGTAAACCGTAGCCTAAAAAACTTAAAAGATTTAATCGAACAAGAGAAAATTGAAAGTCTGGCATTACCTCGCCTTGCCACAGGGGTTGGCAGTTTAGATTGGGAGATGTACGCCCACTCATCTATTTTTAACAAAAACGATAAGAAGAGTTGAGATGTTTAGACTTAAGCTAGGCTAAAAATCACTGGTTTCATACAGATGTGACATACGCTTCTGCTTTGTTTCTAAATAAGCTTTATTAAAATGATTTAAGCCTACCGTCAAGGGAACGCGGCTAACCACATTAATTCCTAAATCAGTCAATGCCTTGATCTTAAGCGGATTATTTGTAATCAACTGGATATCTTTAATTTGTAGGTAATCCAGCATAATGCTACACATGTCATACTGCCGGGCATCTGCAGGTAAGTTTAACAACAGATTGGCATCAAGCGTATCATGACCTTGATCTTGCAGTGCATATGCACGAATTTTATTGGTCAATCCTATGCCACGACCTTCCTGACGTAGATACAAGATCACCCCTTGCCCTGCATCATTGATCATTTTCATGGTTGCGTGTAATTGTGGGCCACAATCACATTTTAATGAACCAAAAGCATCCCCTGTGAGACACTCAGAATGCATTCTGACTAATACGGGTTTTACAGGAACCGTTTCTAATCCTTGAGCAAGAGCAATATGTTCTTCACCCGTCGTTTGATCTTGAAATGCTATAATCTCAAAATTACCGAAAGCAGTCGGTAATTTAGATTTAGAAACAAATTGTATGGCCACTGATTCATCCAATTAAATTTTAAGAGTCAGTAAAAACACTGTTCATCAAAAATAAAAGATTGGTCATATCTAAATTAAGATTGATTTAGTATTTTCGTATCTTCGAAATATTACATTCCGGATTTGATCATAGTGATTTCAAAGTGAATTTTATGTGAAACCCTAAAACATTTTGATAACGTTTTTAAACAGCTCTAGACTACAAAGCAAAAACCAAGAATTGAATACTTTCATCCTTTAAAAGGAGGCGGGGCTTCACTTTTATTGGTAAATAGTGTCCAGATCTTTCTGTATAGAACCTTAAACTATACCCGGCAGGACTTGATTCACCTTAACGAATATTTTTTCAGGATAGCCGACCTGATAAGACGGGAGATCATTTTGCATGAACTGATAAAGTTCTTTTGCTACAAACTCTGGTTTGTCTATTTTCACTCCTAGCTTAAGATTCATCCCCGTCTCGGTGGCACGTGGCGAGAAATATCTGAATTTAATGGGGGGCTTGCTGTATTTCCGTGCAATGCGCCACGTAAAGCAAACTTACTGGCACAATAGCTGACATAGCCCGGCTAACCAATGCTGCCGAAGGTTGAACCTATATTAATGATCTGGTCAAAATTTCAACCTATCATATCCACATCTATACTTTAGTGATGAAGCTCAAGTCTCGCCATTTTGCCTAAACCCAGCAGGTGTAGCAATTTGCTACACCTTTTTTTCTATTACTGACTCAGCATTTTTTTCAACAGGTTTTCCAGCTCCTGTAAGTTTTGATCATCAAATTCACTTATTTTTAATGATACTTTTAAAGTATTGTGATCAAACTTGATATTGCCTGCGACTTTTCCATCATATTCAATTTTATGCACGATCGATGTTTTAATCGGTTGTTTGGTTTCTTTCGACTTTAGAATTTTTTCTGCCAATACTGCCAGTTTTGTTTGTTCTACTTCTTTTTTCAGTAATTTTACCCAGGCTTCTAAAAGTGCTTTTTTAGCATTGCTGTAATTTGCTTCGTAATCCGAGAGAAATTTTTTGACAGCCGTGGCTGCGGTTCGCGCCAATAATGCCGGCTGTTGCTCTAAATCTGAAATCAGTTCTTTCGGTAATTTTTCGAAAGATAAATATTTATACATATCCTCACGGTTCATGCCTAAGGACTTTGCCAGTTTTTGCTTGTTCTTTTTTAATTTCTCATCCAGAGAACTCAAACCTACATAAATTTCATAATCGGTTAGGTCTTCGCGTTTTAAATTTTCAGCTAAAGTTAATAGTGCAACCTCTTCATCAGATGCATCAATGACAATCACTTCAATGGTGTTTTTATTGAGAATTTGATGCGCTTTCAAGCGTCGTTCACCAGCGATTAACTCATATTTGTCCTGTACCCGTCGGACTGCAATGGGTTGTAGTAAGCCAATTTCTTCAATCGAAGCAGCCAAATCTTCAATATCTTGTTGATTAAATATTTTTCGTGGCTGATTTGGACTAGGATGAATATCTGTAATTTGTACATTACGACGCAGTTCTTTCACATCATTGACATGCTCTTGCTGAGCTTGTTGATGCTTTTGAGTATTTTGCTGAAGACGTTGTGCCAGCAATTCTTTTGTACTTACCATAATATTCTCAGAAGACTTTTATTCAACACGATGGATGATTTCTTTCGCTAAATCTTGAAAAGCCTTACGAACTTTAGAATTTTTATCTACACTGAATAAGGGCTGTTGTAAAATTGCTGCCTGATTCACTTTAGTACTCATTGGAATGGTCGTTTTTAACAATTCACCGACCTGGCTTAAAGCTTCATCTCTAATCAATTTACACACGTTTTGACGTTCATCATGTTTAATCAACAAAGCGCCTAAAAGTTTTAACTCAGGATTAACCCGTCTTATTTTACTTAAATGGTTAATCAAGTCAGTTACACCATACAAACCATATTGAGAACCTGATTCAATCGGTACTATAACATGTGTAGATGCTGCTAATGCATTACTGGTGAGCAGTTTTAGGCTTGGAGGACAGTCAATCAAAATGAAGTCATATAATCCTTTTAATAACTCCAATTTATTAGATAATTCTTCAGATGGTCTTGGGGCATCATCTTTGAGTTGATCTTCAGTTTTACCTAAAGTGAGTGATCCATAAATTAAAGAAACGTTTTTGAAATTGGTTTCTTCTTCTAAAGCATCAGATAATAGGCTTAAATCACCCACCAATAATTCAGCAGACGTAGTTTCCACTTCACTTGGATGTCTTGATCCGATATGTAAACTTGCATTGGCCTGAGGATCTAAATCAATCACCAATACTTTATTACCCAAGTCGGCTAGCTCTGATGCCAGATGAACAACAGTGGTTGTCTTTCCGCAACCACCTTTATGATTTGCCACCGCAATTATTTTAGTTGACTTAATTGTCATAATAGACCTCACTTGAGTTCTTGTAATATAAAGAACTTTGTAGCAAGTTGCTACACCTTATTTACTTTAGCTTGCAGTTATAATCGGAAGTTCGATAAAAAACAAACATATTCTTTTTTTTATAAAATATAGCTAGCTAATTATAATTAGTATTAATTAATATAATTAGTTAATTATAATTAGAACACTTTTTTATTTTTTAAAATCAATATCTTATGAATTTAAAAGTGGAAGGTTTGTCACTGAAAAGTGGAAGGTTTGTCACTGAAAAGTGGAAGACTTGTCACTGAAAGGTGGAATACTTGTCACTGAAAGGTGGAAGATCTGTCACTGAAAGGTGGAAGACTTGTCACTATGGTGGAAGACTTGTCACTGGTTTTTAAAAAAAATTAAATATAAGTGATAAAATTATTTAAATTCAATATTTTAATTTGTTGATAAGTTGAAATATTTGACTTTAAAGGTGGAAAACTTGTCATTTTGATATTTTTATTCTGTGGATAAGCTGTTTGTTGCTAATTTCATCAAGGATACTGTGCGTTTTCACTTCTGAGTCGGCTAAAAGTGGAAGCTTTGTCACTGTTAAGGTGTATTTTTTATTATACTTTCCACTTTATTGGGGGGCTTAGTGCATTTTTTCCCTTTTTATATGACTTAAAAATGTCTGAGAAATATTAAAAGTGGAAGCTTTGTCACTAAATAGTGCATTTTTAATTTTATTTTCCACTCAATGTTTAAAAAGTGTTTTAAATGACAAAACACAGTGACAAGGTTTCCACCATTAGCTTTGGGTTTGATGGCTTCTTGACCAAGGATGGGTTTTGCCTGAGTTAAAATGGTGGATAATTTGCATGAGATTCCACTTTTGTGTATAACATGTAGAAAAGCACTTTTATTTTCCACTTATGAATAAGCTAAATGAAAAAGAAGAAATAGAATATTTACCGTACTGTATTGGGAATATTCGAAATAATGGCGTGGTCAGCACCAGCAACCGCCTGATTCGACCGATTGAACTATCATCCAATGAGTACAAAGCGCTGCTTTATGCGATGGCGGTTGCGAATTACGGTGAAAAAAATAATCAAGATCGTGAAATTACCGAGCAAACCTATATTTATTTGCATAAAGATGATTTAGGCGAATTGTTGGGTTTGGATAAAAAGAATTCCATTAATGTCGCGATTGACCGGATCTATAAAGAACTGTCATCTCGAGTGGCCCATTTTGTCATTGAAGAACCTGTAGATGAAACCAAGCGCAAAATAAAAAAAGTTCATTCTGTGGTACCGATTATTCGAGAATTGCGTTGGGAAGATGATGCTAAAAATGCCTTGCAAATCCGTTTTACCAGTGAAGTGTTGCCTTATTTTACCCGTCTTGCAAGTGGCAATTTTACCACTTACCAATTGAAAGATTTATTTGCTTTAGACTCCGTGACCAGTATGAGTCTATATTCCTATTTTATTAAAAATGAGTTCAAGTACGCCAATCAAGAGTCGTATGAGGTTGAACTGTCACTGGAAAATATAAAAGCATTAACCGACATTGGTGAGAAGAAATATGATCGTTGGGTCGATTTCAGACGTTATGTGCTCGATAAAATTGTTGAAGAAATTAATGAAAGAACCAGTCTGAAGCTAGAATATGACACCATCAAAAAAGGCCGTCCTGTTGTGGGGGTCCGGTTTAGAATTGTGAGTGGACATACTGAAACTGTTATCCTGCAAGCTAATGAAAAGACTCAAATCTACTTGGATGTAAATTTTGATGATAATGCCATCGTGAAAGAGCTGGGGGCGAAGTTTGATATGACAGTACGCTCCTGGTATATCTATGCCAATGATCCGAATTATAAACAGTTCAGCAAGTGGTTTAAGACTGAAGGCTGCTTAACCGATTCTCAGGCGAACGTGATTGTGAACGATATTATGTTTCAAATGGATTTTGCTGTGGCGGGTGCATCCATGAATGATTTCAAGAGAGAGATGAAATATAAGCTCAAAAATGATCCTAACTTTGTTCAACAAAATCACGCGCGTTTGAATGAGATTTTTGGTAAAGAAATTATTTAAAAAGTGTAGCAACTTACTACAGGTTTTGTGGCGACACTTTAAATCATATTTTTGGATCATATATTATTTTCAGCGTGTAGCAACTTGCTACAAGTTTTAGCATGTGTCCCCATTTCAATTCAATATTTGAAAAAATAAATCAAAGCGACAAAAGAGGTCATATAGGGTGAGAAACTTTGGATAATCAAGCTAAACTCTATCTATTGTTAAAAATTAAACTGATGGATTCTGTATGACCTAGGTATAATGGCAACAGCTACAAAAACAACTTTGGAATATTGCCAATACTTTACGCGGCACCATGGGGAAGATGAATTCAGTGATTACATTCTGGGTTTTATTTTCTTTAAATATTTGTCGGAAAAGTTAGGGCGTGTCCTCATTTGGCTTTGCACCAAATAAATATGCAGGCTATACGGATCATAGATTTATAATTGCGTGCCAGTTTATCAAATCGAGTGCAATAGCACGGAAATGTTTTAATCTCGCAAAAGCATTTTCAACTAAATGTCTTAATTTATATAGATGTTTATCAAATTCCTTATTCGATCTCTTACTGTTTGATCTCAATGAAATAATAGGGATCATATTCTTGTTCTTGGCACATATTCTAATGTGCTCGGCATCATACCCCTTGTCAGCAATGAGATCAGTTGCCTCGCCTACAATATCAATCAGTTGTTTTGCAACTTGACTGTCGTGGACGTCACCCCCAGTGATTTTAAAATCAATCGGTAATCCATTCGCGTCGGTTGCAAGATGTATTTTTGTTGTTCGTCCACCGCGTGATTGTCCAATTGCTCTTTCGAAACCATGCCGAGCTCCACTTGCATGTTGATGCACGCGTATGTAGCTTCCATCAATGAATACCCATTCCTGATCCAGAATGCCTCGTAATCTAAAAAAAATTTATCCCATAATCCCTTACTTGCCCAGCGATTAAAGCGATTGTAAGCAGTTTGCCAAGGGCAAAGTTCTTGAGGAATATCACGCCATGTCGCACCCGTACGTAGTTTCCATAAGATAGCTTCCATGATATTTCTACTGTTTTTTGAACAGTAACAACCGTGTAATCGCATAGTATCTTGAATTTGCTGCCAAATATCATCGGTGAGAAGAGTACGTGCCATTGAAAAAATATAGAAATGAAAAGAGCTTAAAGGAGGATTTTAAGTATTTAAAACCAATTCTTCAAATGAGGACACGCCCTAGTACAGCCTTTGCTAAAATTACTTTTTTTATCTGGTGGCTGTTTTAATAATGTACTCATGATAAACATCTCGTGTCATGTATTGTTATTTTCAGCCAAATCTTCATGTATGAAGTTTACTGTGATTTCATTTGTGTAGCATTCCTTGCATCTAAGTTTTTCAATCATTCTTTTTCTGAGAATCGGGATGTGGAAACACCCGATACGTCAATGTCCATTATGTGATTTTGACTGAATAGGAGACATTGTTTACGCACAATATTTTTCATTTTTTCAATATCGTCTGGACATGTGTAGTTTGTCTGAAGGTTCTCGATCAACACGCGGTAGATGGTTTGCTGAAAATCTGCTTCCAGACCACAAAAGCCACTGGATAGGGTTAAAGCAAAACTGAAAGTGCCATCATAGTAGTTGCGAGCAGACAAGGAGTTAAAAGTACGGATGTGACGGAACGGCAAACGTCGAACTTCTAATACGATTGAAACTTTAAGCAAAGATTTAAGAACCAAATCGTAATACTTGCGATCAAGCTCCTCGAAACCTAAATCACTGCAATTTTTTCCCATGTAAATTTATCGTAGTTAGATTCACGATCTAACATGCGTAAATATAGGTAATTCAAAGTCATCACACTTTCAATAGACTTAAACCCGAAAAAAGCGTAGTTGCTACCATTGATCGTACAGCGTATATCTTTTTTAACTATTATTTTGTCTACCACATAAAATCCTTATGTAGTTCAGAAAGTAAAATAAGTTGCTTGTTTGTTTGAGTCATATTGGTATCAAAAAGTAGATAGATTGCTTCAAAATAGAATAAAAAATGTTTTTTTAAATTCAATAATATATTGACTTATACCATGTTTTAACTGGCTTAGCTTAGATGATATATAGGGTCTAAAAAATTAACTGATTGACTTAGGCCAACAAAAAAAAGTAAAAAAAATGGATCATATTTCCATGATGTATCCTTACTTTTGTATAGTAAATAGCCTAAGCGTTCAAAATATTGCCCAAATGTTTTCAAACAAACAATCTCAATATGAGGAAAAGGGGGGAAAGAAGCCAAGTGAATCGCTGAGAATTATTTTTTAAGATTTCCTGTACGCGTTCACTTCGCTGGTGAAGGATTTACTGGGTTGAAACCAGCCAACCAGGTTGACTTGGGCGCCGCAGCAGCCGATCAGGCTCTTCAATCTGGCTTAGCACGTATCATGTGCGGTTGCCGGTGACATACCACGCATTTTTTAGAGCGCCTCAATCAGCTTAGTTCTCATGCAGCTTCACAGCTACACCGTGAGCCCGCCCACCATACAGAATAGAATTGGTTAACTATGTAGGGGAGGAAGTTTAAGGCTCCCTGCAGGTCCACCTAGGATGTCTTGTAGAAGAATAATAAACACTTGATAAAATTTATAACCCATCATACTGATATATAATCGATTACAATCAAGTAAACTGAGCGACTGGAGCAGCGATGTCTGTACAGCATTTCGATGATGATACCCATGAAGATGATTTAATTCATCCAGAACAGCGTGCGCAGGCAGCAAGTAAAACCACGTGGGTGAGTGTATTTGTCAACCTGTTTTTATCCATCTTTCAGATTGTGGTCGGCATTTTTGCCAAGTCCCAAGGCCTGATTGCAGATGGTATTCATACCCTCAGCGATTTGGTGGCGGACTTTATTGTTCTGTTTGCCAACCATCACAGTAAAAAAGAAGCCGATGAGGATCATCCTTTTGGCCATCACCGTTTCGAGACAGCAGCCTCTTTTATTCTCGGCCTGCTGTTATTGGGAGTCGGTATCGGCATGCTGATTATGGCAACGAACAAAATTCTTAACCCTGAAGACATTCCAAAAGTACAGGCAGTGGCCTTGTATATCGCAATGCTGGCTCTGGTGGGGAAAGAGTTATTGTTCCGTTATATGCTAAAAGTGGCCAAAAAAGTCAAATCCAGTATGTTGGTGGCGAATGCGTGGCATGCCCGTTCTGATGCCGCTTCATCTCTAGTGGTGCTGGTCGGCATTGCCGGAAACCTGTGGGGTTATCCTATTCTTGATCCGATTGCTGCCTTGGTGGTCGGTTTGATGATTATAAAAATGGGCTGGGAATTTGGTTGGCAAGCATTAAGTGATCTCATGGACAGGGCAGCAGATGAACATGAAATCAAAGCAATAGAACAGACTTTTCTCTCCACTGAAGGTATTCAGGGGGTGCATAATATTCGTACCCGTAAAATGGGCGATATGATTATTGTGGATGCGCATATTGAGGTCGATGGCAATTTGAGTGTGCGTCAAGGACATGATATTTCAGTGAATGCGAGAAATCTGGTGATGAAGAAGCATCAGGTGATTGATGTCATTACCCATATGGATCCTGTTTAATTTATCTCAAGGCTATGGGTACACAACCTAAGCGACTGAGCGTTAAACCACAGTGGATTGACAGCGAAAAGTCGCTTCATCCGCTCCACTGTCACCTTGTGCTTCCTATTGAGGGTGACACGACTGCTATAAAATAATTTTGAAAGATGTCTTTAGAATAAAATTTGGGTAAGCAGGCACATGAATATAAAGAAACTCGCTGTTGTCGGTGCAATTGTGATTCTGGGGCTGGTGGCCTATCTGGTCTGGAAAAATATGACCCAGCCGGATACACAGGCTTTAGTCAGTGGCAATGGGCGGATTGAAGCGACTGAAATCAATATCTCCAGTAAGTTGTCCGGACAGCTGGAAGAAATTTTGGTGCAGGAAGGAGATTTCGTCGAACCAGGCCAGGTTTTGGCACGAATTAAGGTTTCTGCCTTGGAAGCACAGCTGCGTGAAGTTCAGGCCCAGCAACGTCAGGCACAGGATGGTATTGCGACTGCAGAAGCCCAGGTGGCCATGCGTATCAGTGAAAAAGCTGCAGCCGCAGCCATGGTCGAGCAGCGTGAAACCGAACTGGTCTCTGCCAAAAACCGTCTGGCACGAACCGAAATTTTGGCCAAAGACGGGGCTGTCTCTAAACAGCAGCTGGATGATGAGCGCGCCGATGTCAAAAGTGTTGCAGCCGTGCTGAGTGCGGCAAGAGCACAAGTAGACAGTGCACAAAGTGCGATAGTGGCAGCGCGCAGTCAGGTGTCGAGCGCACGCTCGCAAGTCGATGCCATCAAGGCCACCATAGAGCGGATCAATTTCGATATTGAAGATGCCCAGCTCAAGGCACCCTTGAAGGCACGTGTCCAGTTTCTGGTGGCACAGCCGGGTGAAATGATTGCCGCAGGCGGACGGGTCATGAACCTGATCGATCTGTCGGATGTTTATATGACCTTCTTCCTGCCGGAAACTGTGGCCGGCCGCATCGCGATAGGCAGTGAAGTCCGTATTGTACTGGATGCAGCCAAAAACGTGGTTATTCCTGCCCGCGTTTCTTTTGTCGCAGATACTGCACAGTTCACACCAAAGACGGTGGAAACTGAAAGTGAACGTCAAAAACTCATGTTCCGGATCAAGGCAAAAATAGATCCCGCCTTGCTACAAAAACATATTCAGCAAGTCAAAACCGGTCTTCCAGGCGTAGCCTATATCAAAATCGATGACAATGCTGCCTGGCCCGATTTTCTCAGCAATCTGGTTAAATCATGACCACCTCATCTGTACAGGACACGATTATTGCCGACATTCAGCAGGTCAGTCTGAAATACGGCAAAACCCAGGCCTTAAAGGACATTTCCCTGTCATTGCCTGCGGCTTGCATGATTGGTCTGATCGGTCCGGATGGCGTGGGAAAATCCAGCCTGCTGGCATTGCTGGCTGGTGCCAAGGTGGTTCAGCAAGGCCGCTTGATGGTGCTTGGTGGCGATATTGCTGACCGAAAGCACCGCAGAGAAGTCTGTCCACATATCGCCTATATGCCACAAGGACTTGGTAAAAACCTGTCCAAAACCCTCTCGGTTGAAGAAAATCTACAGTTTGTTGCCCGTCTGTTTGGGCACAATGCTGCAGAAAGCCGAAAACGTATTGATGCACTAACCAAAAGCACGGGACTGTATGACTTCCTTGATCGTCCGGCTGGGAAACTGTCCGGCGGTATGAAGCAGAAACTGGGCCTGTGCTGCTCCCTGATTCATGATCCGGACTTTTTGATCCTGGATGAGCCCACCACTGGGGTTGACCCCTTGGCACGTGCGCAATTTTGGGAATTGATCAACCGTATTCGTAAGGTGCGGCCACAGATGAGTGTCATTGTTGCCACGGCGTATATGGATGAAGCGCAGGGCTTTGACTGGCTGGCGATGATGGATGCAGGCAGCATCCTGCAAACGGGTACACCGCAACAGTTGCTGGCCCAGACGGACAGCCATAGCCTGGAAGAAGCTTACATCAAGCTTTTACCGGAGGAAAAGAAACAGGGTTATGAACCGGTGGTGATTCCACCTTTAGCGGATGATGGTTCAGATGGCTATGCCTTGGAAGCCAAGGATCTGACGGTCAAATTTGGTGATTTTACCGCAGTGGATCATGTCAATTTCCAGATTCGCCGCGGCGAAATATTTGGATTCTTAGGCTCCAATGGTTGTGGTAAATCGACCACCATGAAGGTCTTAACCGGATTGCTGGAAGCTTCGGAAGGACAGGCTTGGCTGTTCGGGCAAACGGTGCAAGGCAGTGATATTGCCACGCGCAGGCGTGTCGGTTATATGTCGCAATCCTTTTCACTCTATAGTGAACTGACCATTATTCAGAATCTGGTGTTGCATGCCAAGTTATTTCATGTGCCGGCAGAGCAGATCGCATCACGTGTGCAGCAGATGTTGCAGCGTTTTGACCTGATGGAGCTGAAAGACAAATTGCCTGACGATTTGCCGTTAGGGATCAGGCAGCGTTTGTCACTGGCGGTAGCACTGGTGCATAATCCGGAAATTCTGATTTTGGATGAGCCAACTTCCGGTGTAGACCCGATTGCCCGGGATAAGTTCTGGCATGATCTGATCACTCTATCGCGCAAAGATGGGGTCACCATCTTTATTTCCACCCACTTTATGAATGAAGCCGAGCGCTGTGACCGCATGTCGCTGATGCATGCCGGACGGGTGCTGGACAGTGCCGCACCGGCACAATTGATGAAAAGCCGGCAGGCTACGACACTGGAACAGGCCTTTATTGGCTATCTGCTGGATGCTGGTGCAGGCAGCCAGCCTCCCGCAGAAGAAAAGCTGGAGAGTCGTTCAGCCGATCAACCGCCCGCCAAGATGCCGCAAAGAAAATCCAGCCGATTCAGCCTGCAACGCCTGTTTAGTTATGCCTGGCGCGAATTGCTGGAACTGGCCCGTGATCCGATTCGTGCCACCATGGCGCTGGTCGGCTCGATTATCCTGCTGTTTGTGATGGGCTACGGCATTACCATGGATGTGGATGATCTGACTTTTGCGGTGCTGGATCGTGACCAGACAGGGCTAAGCCAGAATTACAGCATGAGTATTGCCGGTTCGCGTTATTTTGTCGAAAAGCCTCCTTTGCAAGACTATGACGATTTGGATCAGCGCATGCGCCGCGGCGATATTTCTTTAGCCATCGAGATTCCGCCCGGTTTTGCCCGCGATGTGGCCCGGGGTGAAGAGGTCAAGATTGGTGCCTGGATTGATGGAGCCATGCCACAGCGTGCCGAAACGGTTCAGGGTTATGTACAGGGCATACATGCACACTGGTTGATGCAGCAGGCCCTGCAGCAAAGCGGCTATAAAATCTCGAGTACGGTCAATGTGGAAACCCGATTCCGCTATAATCCGGATATCAAGAGTCTGCCGGCGATGGCACCGGCCTTATTTCCGCTGCTCATCCTGCTGATTCCAGCAATGTTGACAGCGCTTTCTGTGGTGCGTGAAAAAGAGCTAGGTTCCATTGTCAATTTATATGTCACCCCGGTCACCCGCAGTGAGTTCCTGATCGGCAAGCAGATTCCCTACGTGGTGCTGGCCATGCTGAATTATTTCCTGATGTGCCTGATTATTGTGGTGATATTTGATGTGCCGATTAAAGGCAGTTTTCTGACCCTGACCTTGGCTTCATTATTATTTATTATTTTTTCTACGGCTACGGGTCTATTGGCCTCCGCGCTGACCAAGAGCCAGATTGCTTCGATGTTTCTGGTGATGCTTGGCACGCTGATTCCGGTGATGCAGTTTGCCGGTATTATCAATCCTGTCTCTGCTCTGGAAGGCTTTGGTCGCTGGTTTGGTGGGATTTATCCTGCTACGCATATGGTGAATATCAGCCGTGGCGTGTTTAACAAAGCTTTAGGTTTTGAGGACTTGCATCAGTCTCTTTGGATCATTCTGCTGTCGGTGCCTGTCATTATGTGTGCAGCAATCCTTGCGCTAAAAAAACAGGAGTCCTAGGATGTTCAGCCAGAAAATACAGAATATCTACCAGCTCGGTTGCAAGGAATTGTGGAGCTTATGGCGTGATCCGGTCATGCTGATCCTGATCATCTACACCTTTACTGTGGCGATTTATACAGCGGCTACCGCTATGACCGATAGCCTCAATATGGCCCCGATTGCGATTGTGGATGAAGATCATTCGACCTTGTCCGAGCGAATCACTTCGGCAATGTATCCGCCTTATTTTATTCCACAAAGTACTGAACTGAATTATATGGATGCCGGAATGGATGCCGGTGAGTTTACTTTTGCCTTAAATATTCCGGTTAATTTTCAGGAAGATGTGCTGGCAGGAAATGAAGCTGTGATTCAGGTCAATGTGGATGCCACACGCATGTCCCAGGCGATGATCGGGGCAGGTTATATTCAGCAGATTGTACAGGCCGAAGTCAGTGAATATCTGCTGCATAGCAGGGAGGTCAACAGTATGCCAGTTGAGCTGGAGATGCGTGCCCGCTTTAACCCGACGCTGGACCAAAAATGGTTCGGTAGTATCATGGAAATCATCAATAACGTGGCGATGCTCTCTATCATTCTGACTGGAGCAGCTTTAATCCGGGAACGTGAACACGGTACGGTGGAGCACCTGATGGTGATGCCAGTGACGGTGTTTGAAATTATGATGTCCAAGGTCTGGTCCATGAGCCTGGTGGTATTGCTTGCGGCTTTTGTCGGACTAAAATTGGTGGTGCAGTTCGCTCTACAGGTTCCGATCGAAGGCAGCTTGTTACTCTTCTTCTTTGGTGCGTTATTGACGCTGTTTGCCACAACTTCGATGGGAATCTATCTGGCCACCATGTCGAAATCGATGCCACAGTTCGGTCTATTGATGATGCTGATTCTGATTCCGATGGAAATGCTCTCAGGCGGGATGACTCCACGTGAAAGTATGCCAGAGTATTTACAGTATTTTATGCTGATTGCACCGACCACGCATTTTGTCGAGCTGGCCCAGGCTATTCTATATCGAAATGCCGGGCTGAATATCGTTTGGCCGTCGTTTCTCTGGCTGGTTGGAATTGCCGTGCTGTTTTTCTATGTGGCCTGGAAACGCTTTAAAGACACGATTCATACCATGACCTGAGCATAACCAAGGGCGAGTAAATATCAGTATTTTTAAATATTGTTAAGTTTCCCGTAAAGATAGCTGTGCTTGGGACGTCATCAAACTGATGTGATACTAGCAAGATTTCACTGGGACTGAATGTACTGAAAATAAAGATGTTTTTTGAATAGCCACCATTCTCCTAGACAAATTTAGTCTATTCTTGGACTGCCACCACTCTCCTAGACAAATTTAGTCTATTCTTTTTGCATAGGAGAGAACATTATGAGTGGACAATAGATCTCTTTCATAAATTAAAAAATGTTCAATATTAGATTTTTTTAAATCAGTACGGCCTCATTTGATTGATTTAATTTTTTTTCCTTTTCGTAGGCAATCTCTCTACTTTTGAAAGGTCAAAAGTAGACAAAAACCTTTTTTTTCCCATACACGACTTCCTTGTCGTGATGGGAAACGTGTAGCATCCATGCCACACTCATGAATCTAATATCGACTATAATCTATTTTCAATTTTGGCTTTACGAACAATTTTTAGTTTCTAAAATGATTTATGAAAGAAGCCCAATGATATACCGAACCCATTCAGTTTTGCTGACTGGATGAACTGAGGATCAGAAGGCTTCTTTGAGTCGATTTATTTCATATGCAGATTATGCATGAATGTTAAAAATTCGACGGTACAATAGTTAACAACAATAATTAGATTATTTTTAGATTTCTTTAAAATTATTAGCTACTGCTAAATTTGTTTATGATGATTACAATTAAGTATGTTTTTATTAAATTGATTCTATGACTTCCAGAAATAATCTTCCTAAAGTTATTGCTTTTGATGCCTTTGGTACACTTATGCAAATTGGGCAAATTAGATCACCTTATCTAAAATTAATGAAATGGCTCAAAGATAATGGTCGAAAGCCTAAATCGAATGATGCTTCAGTGATTATGTCAAATTATGTTGACCTCGCTGAACTAGCACAAATTTTTGGAAAAAGAATTTCAGAAGATCTACTTCAAGAACTTCACGAGGATCTCGAATTTGAACTACAAACAATTAAAGTTTATGAAGATGTAATACCTACATTAATGGAACTAAAGAGATTAGGATTTAAATTAGCTTTGTGTTCTAACTTAGCTAAACCATATGGTAAAGCGCTAAGTCCTTTACTCCCATATTTTGATGTAAGTATATTGAGTTATAAGGTTGGTGAAATTAAACCTAACACTCAGATATACAATATTTTGATTGAAAGATTAGGATGTCAAATGAGTGATGTGCTATTTATAGGCGATCATCCTTATTTAGATGTAGAGAAACCATTAGAATTAGGTATGTCTGCAAAATTAATTGATAGAAAAATTCATCAGACAATCCGAGATGTTCTTTCTAGTATTATAAATTTAAATCATCTTACTTAGATCATTAGATCTCTTTCATAAATCAAAAAACGACCAGCTTTTTA
>NZ_JAKLTP010000016.1:0-86495 GCF_022012365.1 Acinetobacter sp. SM34
TTTGTTACGTTCGAACTTAGCCTTAGCCATGAGATCTTCCTTATTAAACTACTTATGGAGGGTTAGCTCCATAAGTGATTTTGGTTTTTAACTATGAATTAGTTTGGGCTTATAGTAATCGAAAGATTACTCGTCGTCACCTTTTTTACCGCCAGACTGGAATTTAGAAATGATGCCTTCAGCCACGTTACGTGGAGTTTCAGCATATTTAGCAAATTCCATAGAGTAAGTTGCACGACCTTGAGACATAGAACGCATAGAAGTTGCGTAACCAAACATCTCAGCAAGTGGAACTTCAGCTTTAATCGCTTTAGTACCGCCAGGAAGGTCATCCATACCTTGAACCATACCACGACGACGGTTTAAGTCACCCATGATATCGCCCATGTAGTCTTCTGGAGTTTCTACTTCAACTTTCATGATTGGTTCAAGAAGGATAGGATCCGCTTTCATGAAACCATCACGGAAGGCATAAGAACCCGCCATTTTGAACGATAATTCGTCAGAATCGACATCATGGTAAGAACCATCGAATAGTGTCGCTTTGATACCCACAACAGGGTAACCAGCCAATACACCATTCTTCATACGTTCTTGAATACCTTTGTCAACCGCACCAAAGAATTCTTTAGGTACAGTACCGCCGACAACTTCTTCAGCGAATACATATTCTTTACCAGCTTCTTCAACATCCATAGGTTCTAAACGAACATACACATGACCGAATTTACCTTTACCACCAGTTTGACGTACGAATTTACCTTCTTGCTCAACCGATTTTTTAATCGTTTCGCGATAAGCAACCATTGGTTTACCAATGTTCGCTTCAACGTTAAATTCACGTTTCATACGGTCAACAAGGATGTCAAGGTGAAGCTCACCCATACCCGCGATGATTGTTTGACCAGATTCTTCGTCAGTGCGAACACGGAACGATGGATCTTCTTTCGCCAAACGACCAAGTGCGATAGACATTTTCTCTTGGTCAGCTTTTGTCTTAGGCTCTACAGCTAAAGAAATTACTGGCTCAGGGAATTCCATACGCTCAAGGGTAATGATGTTTTTCTCATCACACAGTGTATCACCAGTCGTAACGTCTTTAAGACCTACACATGCAGCGATGTCACCAGCGCGAATTTCTTCAACGTCTTGACGTTCGTTTGCGTGCATTTGCACGATACGACCGATACGCTCACGTTTCGCTTTAACTGGGTTATAAACTGGGTCACCTTGTTTAAGCACACCAGAGTAAACACGTACGAAAGTCAAGTTACCTACGAATTTGTCGTTCATGATTTTGAACGCTAACGCAGAGAACGGAGCTTCGTCAGATGCTTCACGAGTCGCTTTAGTTTCAGCTTTATCGTCAAGAATACCTTCGATTGCTTTAACTTCAGTCGGTGATGGCAAGAATTCAATTACAGCATCCAACATACGTTGAACACCTTTGTTTTTGAACGCTGTACCACAAAGCATTGGTTGGATTTCACAAGCCAAAGTTTGCGCACGAATACCAGCAATGATTTGCTCTTTAGTCAAATCGCCATTGTTTAGGTATTCATCCATCAATTCTTCAGATGCTTCAGCCGCAGCTTCAACCATGTTGGTGCGCCATTCTTCAGCAGTTGCTTGAAGGTCAGCAGGAATATCACCATATTCGAATTGCATACCTTGAGATGCTTCATCCCAAATGATGGCTTTCATTTCGATCAGGTCAACAACACCCTGGAAATTTTCTTCAGCACCAATTGGAATTACTACAGGTACAGGATGAGCGCCCAAACGGGTTTTCATTTGTTCAACAACACGGAAGAAGTTTGCACCAGTACGGTCCATCTTGTTCACGAATGCTAAACGAGGCACTTGGTATTTATTTGCTTGACGCCATACAGTTTCAGACTGAGGTTGTACACCACCTACAGCACAATAAACCATACATGCACCGTCAAGAACACGCATAGAACGCTCAACTTCAATTGTGAAGTCAACGTGTCCCGGGGTGTCAATTACGTTAATACGGTGTTCTGGGAATTGTTTACCCATACCAGACCAGAAACAAGTCGTAGCAGCAGAGGTAATTGTAATACCGCGCTCTTGCTCTTGTTCCATCCAGTCCATTGTTGCTGCACCATCATGTACTTCACCAATTTTGTGAGATACACCTGTGTAGAACAAGATACGTTCAGTAGTCGTGGTTTTACCAGCATCAATGTGAGCTGAAATACCAATGTTACGGTAACGAGAAATAGGGGTTTGACGAGCCATGATTTCTTGCATTCCTAAATTTTGTTGTTTAAAACAGGACGCTTTAAGCTGCCAGGCAGCTTAAAGCGATTCGATGACAAAACAGTGAAAACTGGTTTGCCACCCTCCTGAATAGGGGCTGTTTTATCCGCTTAGAAACGGTAGTGAGAGAAGGCTTTGTTGGCTTCAGCCATACGGTGCACATCTTCACGTTTTTTAATCGCTGAACCCTTACCTTCAGCTGCATCAAGCAACTCGCCAGCAAGACGTAAAGCCATTGTTTTTTCAGAACGCTTAGCAGCAGCATCTACCAACCAACGCATAGCTAGGGCAGTACGACGGGATGGGCGTACTTCCATAGGCACTTGATAAGTAGCACCACCAACACGGCGTGCTTTTACTTCGACCATAGGACGAACTTTTTCAAGAGTAGTCTCGAAAAATTCAACTGGGTCTACTTTAGATTTTTCTTGAACGCGATCTAAAGCACCGTAAACGATACTTTCAGCAATAGATTTTTTACCATCTTGCATTACGTGGTTCATGAATTTAGCGATTGTTTGGCTGCCGAACTTAGGATCCGGAAGGATTTCACGGGCAGCGACTACGCGACGTCTTGGCATTTTAATACACCTATAAATATGACACTTCAGGTTTATCCAGCATGAGTACAAAGTGTCATGTACTGTTCGCTGGCCTTACTACACGTCGCTTGAATTTCACAAAATTAAATGCAGAAATCAGACAAGCGAGACGATAAAGGATTGCAGTTCTACGGTCTTAAGAAGTTAATCTAAAAAGATTATTTCTTAGGACGTTTAGTACCGTATTTAGAACGAGACTGGTTACGATCTTTAACACCAGCGCAGTCTAAAGAACCACGAACGGTATGGTAACGTACACCTGGTAAGTCTTTAACACGACCACCACGGATAAGCACAACACTGTGCTCTTGTAGGTTATGGCCTTCACCACCGATGTAGCTTGATACTTCAAAGCCAGAAGTTAAGCGAACACGGCAAACTTTACGCATTGCTGAGTTAGGTTTTTTAGGTGTAGTTGTGTAAACACGTGTACAAACACCACGACGTTGTGGACAAGCCTTCAACGCAGGAACTTTTGATTTTTCAATCAAAGTCGTACGACCCTTACGGATCAACTGATTTGTTGTTGCCATTTGGCAATTCTCCCGTTAATAAAAAGCCTCAAAAAAATACCACTTTTTGAGGGCACACAATTGTAAGCGAAGATAGAAAAATGGTCAATATTCGAGGCCATATCAAATATCGAACACTTCCTAATATGTAGGTCAGTAGTTGCGTTTTTAAAGACGTTACCCTAGGCTTTTTTGTACTCTATTTTGTAACTTTTTTCTTGGTTGGCTTAGCTGCTTCATTTTGTTCAGATTGGGAAGCAGCAAGTTGCTCACTGCCTACATCAATTCCTTGAACATCTGCCTGAGCATATTCATCTATTTCCGATTCATCTACTGGTATGGCCGGTTTTTGCGGTTCAACCTGTGCATGAGGTTCAACCATATGTTCAGCCAAATACTCTAATCCTTGTTCTACCCGCTCACTTTTACGTTCATCATCCACAATGGCATCATCTGCTTTCTTCTTAATAATTACTTTGGCAATCGTGCCATGCCCTTCCACTGCTATGTCTTGATCAAGCTTAAGCTCGGCATTCAGATCAGTTTTAGTAAAGGGATTTAATAATCTTGGCGTTGCCTGTGCCAACAACTCCAAGGATTTTTCATAAGCCGCAATAGGAGACAGCTCTACCCCTTGGTGCTGCTGCAAATAGCTTCTGGCATGGGAAAATATCTGCTGGGCTTTCTGGTTGACATCTTCCACCAGTTTCCAGCTATAGGCTGCACCTATACCTGCTCCGGCAACCGGGGTTAATTTACTGATCAATGAAACTTTTGGCAGATGATTCAACCAGTTCCATTTCATTTCACCATTTTGATTGACCAGCCATTTTTTCAGTGACTCGCTATCATTGCTGGAACCTAGCATGTTTTGCAATTGAGCGATGTCATGGGTTTGCAGCATATTGGACACTATTTTGAGTGCCATCAATACACTCTGTTTTTCAGCAATCTGCCCCAAGTCGATTTGTTTAAACACAAACTGGACAATATCCTGTTCAGTGTCTTTGTTCAGCTCAAAGCCATAAGCACGTCCCACCTGATAAATCATGCGTAGAGACATCAGCAGTGACAAAGGTACGTCAATCGCTGAGCCAACTACACCTGTAGCACCCGTCACGGCACCCTGTATAGAGGCAAGCCATTTATTTTGTTCAGCCAAAGCCTGGCTCAGCCGTTTTGAACGTTCAACATCTTGAGTCAGTTCCTGTAAATCTTTTGCACCGGCCTGATCCAGCACGGCATCTACAGAACTCAGATTTGAAGTAAATTGATTTAAATGTTCAAAAAAATAGTCCGATACCTTGTCTGAAAAATCCGGTGAAACAAAATTAGCCACGCGACTGACCTTGCCGTACTGACGACCCAGCAATTGCCGCGATACATTAGGTAAATACTCGCGCATCATTTGTTGAGGATTATCATATTTCCTGGATTCAAATACGCTTTGAGAACGGGCACTTCCCTCAATGACATGACCATTGCTCAAGGCTCCATTGGCCTTACCAGCACGTTCGGCAGCTGCATGATTCAGTGCACTCATTCCTGTTGCACTGATCTTTTTAGCCACTCCCAAAGCATTTGAGAAGAATCCACCTGAATGTTTATTATTGGTATCTGTCATTCTTTACCCTCATCTTCTATTCTTACAATTATTGATAAATACTAGGTGTAGTCTAAGTTTATCTCAATATTAATGTGTATCTTTTAGTTAATTATTCTGGGTAAACATTACAGATGCATACTGTCAAAATAGGCATAATATTTGCCATAAGAATTCAAAAACCTTTCTGCTATCATGAATGCAACCGAAAAACATGAGTAATGCGCTGGATTGCGGTTTTTAGTTTTCTCCCTGAATCAGCTGCCTTTACTCAAAATATCACCATATAAGGGATCTGTAGATGAAGCGTGTTGTAATCACTGGTATGGGTATCAACTCATGCATTGGTAACTCTTTAGAAGATGTCACTCATTCTTTACAAAACGGGGTTTCTGGAACACGTTTTAACCCGACTTATGCAGAATTAAACTTTAAGAGCCATGTCAGTGCAGCAGCTGAACAAGATTTTGACAACATTGACCGCAAATTGAAACGCTTCATGGGCGTGTGTGCAATGTATGCCTACAACTCGGCACTTTCTGCTGTTGAACATGCCGGTTTACAAGTTGAAGATTTAGCCAATAACCCGCGTTACGGTATTACTGGTGGTTCAGGTGGCGGTTCAACCGCCTCTGTCATTGAAATGAACGAACTATTGCAAACCAAAGGTGCGCGTAAAGTTGGTCCTTTCTTTGTTCCTCGCAACATGACCAATACCATTACCGCAAACGTCGGTGTTGCATTCAAACTGCAAGGTGTAGCGCATACCATTACCAGCGCATGTGCAACTTCTGCCGATGCGATTGGTTACGCATATAACCTGATTCAATTGGGCAAACAGGATTTAATGCTTGCCGGCGGTGGTGAAGAAGATCATTGGTCACAAAGCTTGTTGTTTGATGCCATGGGTGCGCTTTGCTCTAAATACAATGACACCCCTGAAAAAGCTTCTCGCCCATACTCTGCTGACCGTGACGGTTTCGTAATTGCTGGTGGCGGCGGTTTTGTGGTGCTTGAATCACTTGAGCATGCACAAGCTCGTGGTGCAAAAATTCTTGCTGAAGTAGTGGGCTATGCAGCTAACTCTGATGGTGCAGACATGGTGGCTCCAAGCGGTGAAGGCGCAACACGCTGTATCCTGATGGCACTGGAAGAAGCGAAACAACATGGTGTTGACAAGATTGACTATGTGAACACTCATGGTACTTCAACTCCTGCAGGTGACGTGACTGAACTGAAAGCCATGGAACGTGCATTCGGTGAAGGCCAAGTACCGCCTATCAGCTCAACCAAGTCTATGACCGGTCACAGCCTGGGTGCTGCGGGCGTGCATGAAGCCATTTACTCAGTCTTGATGATGCAAAATGACTTTATTGCGCCAAACATCAACGTGACTGAACTGGATGAAGGTGCAAAACCGTTTGATATCGTACTTGAAAAACGTGATGCAAAATTGAATACTGTGATGAGTAACAGTTTCGGTTTTGGCGGTGTAAATGCTTGTCTCGTTTTCAAAAAATGGGAAGGCTAAGCTAAGAAGTGTTGATCATTCAGCCATGGATGATCAACTTCTGCCACACTGCCCTTTAAAAGGGTGAATGGATGGATGCTCCTTCTGATGCTTTCTTGTGGGTAAAAGCATTACATATTATTGCAGTCGTTTGCTGGTTTGCGGCCTTGTTCTACCTGCCACGTTTGTACGTTTACCATGCCATGAGTGAAGATACGGTGAGTCATCAGCGTTTTGAAGTCATGGAACGTAAACTGTACCGTGGCATCATGTGGCCTTCCATGATTGCCACACTGATCACCGCGCACTTTTTGGTGGATTGGGGTGATGCAACGCGTCATTACCACGATGCACTGTGGTTTTACCTGAAAGTCGGATTGGTCGGATTATTGGTAATTTATCATTTTGTTTGTGGTTATTACCGTAAAAAACTGATCGGCAATGCGCATTACAAATCACACAAGTTCTGGCGCTTCTTTAATGAAATGCCAACGCTGATTTTATTTGCCGTAGTAATTCTAGTGGTGGTTAAACCGATCTTCTAAGCATCAAAAAAGCCCTCAATCGAGGGCTTTTTTTACATTTGACAGAGAAACTTAGTTCAACATTTCCTGATTGCGTTTCATCAGCATGTCCTGATGACGTTTACGCATCCGCGGTTTATACAGGAGCTGATAAGTCACGGTCAAAATAATCAGCCAAATAGGACTGATCATCAGGGCACGCAAGGTATCGGCTTCCAGACTTAAAATAATCAAAGTAAAGAACAAGAACACCAGTACCACATAGGACATCCATATCCCGCCCGGCATTTTAAAGGTTGACTTGGCATGCAGTTCTGGGCGCAGTTTACGGTAACGGATATAGCACACCATGATGATGCTCCAGATACTGATAAACAAAATCACGCACAGCGAACTTGCTAAAGTAAAGGCTTCAACCGTATTCGGTACAAAATATTGTAATGCTGCACCTGCCATAATAAAGGCACAAGAGAATAATAAACCTTTAGCAGGCACAGCACGCTTAGACAATTGCGCCAGATTTTGCGGAGCCTGCCCTTCCCGCGCCAAGCCAAACAGCATGCGTGATGTTGAAAACACACCACTGTTCATGGAAGACATGACCGATGACAGCACCACCAGGTTCATAATAATCGCTGCTGCACCAATACCCGCATGCATGAACAATGACACAAAGGGACTTTGATCCGCAGGAATCTGGTTCCATGGGGTCACCGACATCACAATGAACAGCGACAACACATAGAACAAAATAATCCGGGTCGGAATGGCATTCACCGCCTTTGGCAAGTTCTTTTCAGGGTCTTGGGTTTCTGCTGCCATGGTTCCAATCAGTTCCACTCCAACAAAAGCAAATAAGGCAATCTGGAAACCAGCCAGGAAACCGCTGCCACCTTGCGGGAACATGCCGCCATGCGACCAGACATTACTAAAGCTGGCCAGCGAACCTCCTGGCGCATGAAAATGGTTAAACACCATAAATCCGCCAATACCAATCAGCCCTAAAATGGCCAAAATCTTGATGAGCGCAAACCAGAATTCAATTTCACCAAACAGACGTACGGCGAGCATATTAATACCGAGCACCAGTAACACGCAGGCCACGCTAATCATGGCCTGTCCTGATGGCGTAAAGGCCATACCTTCAGGCAGCCAAAAGCCAAGATAGTTGATAATGGCTGCCAGGTCTGCAATGCCAACCAGCACCCAGCCCAGCCAGTATGACCAGCCAATATAGTAGCCTGCACCCGGACCAATCAGGTCATGCGCCATATCGATAAAGGATTTGTAATGCAGGTTGGAGAGTAAAATTTCACCCAATGCACGCATCAGGAAAAAGAACATGGTACCAATGATGGTATAGATCAATAAAATTGAAGGGCCAGCCAGGGAGATGGTTTTGCCTGAGCCCATAAACAGGCCTGTCCCAATCGCGCCACCAATGGCAATAAGTTGCAGGTGACGGTTGGACAGTTTTCGTTGTAGTTCATGCGATGATGCCTTGGCATCGTCTGCTCGTGGTGTAGTGGTCATAACTGAACATCCTTTTAACATACGATTGCGTGTAAACCATGTGCTTTACATTGCCGGTCATCCCAACCAGCGACATTTACACGCCAGGCAGCACATCGGTCTCAACCGCTTTGCTGCCATACGGGGGAGATTTTTGACATTAAGGCTGTGCCGCCGTTACCGCAATTTCAATCAACCAGTCCGGATTGACTAGATCTGCCTGAATGGTGGCACGCGAAGGTGGAGTACAACCTTTCATCCAGTCAATCCAAATGGCATTAACTATCGAAAAGTCAGCAAGATTTTTAATATAAAGCTGTGCAGACAACAGTCGGGATTTATCGGTTCCAGCCAAAGCCAGCAATTCATCAATAGTGGCTAAAATTTCATGGGTCTGGCCTGCGACACCATTACCGGTGTTTTTAGGTACTTGTCCTGACAAATACACCACCTGATTAAACACAGTGACTGCGCTCATCACGGCGTTGCTATTGAACTTTTCTATATCGCTATGGGACATCTACATTTCCTTGTATCAATGAATTGAATGAATGATCTGATTTTTTAAAATTTAATCTTGAATAAAATTGACACGTGCAGTGACAGCACACATCAGCTCATAGCCAATCGTGCCTGAACCTGCCGCCACTTCATCAATACTGAGCACAGTGCCGTGTTTCGATGTACCCCACAGCACCACTTCACTACCGACTTGGGCACTTGGGAGATGAGATAAATCGACCACGAGCATATCCATGCTGACACGTCCGACCAAACTGCTGCGTTGACCATCGACTAAAATGGGCGTACCTGTTGCGGTAATACGCTGATAACCATCGGCATAACCGCAAGCCACCACACCAATACGCATATCGGTTTCAGCAATGAACTTTGAGCCGTAACCTACACTATCCCCCGCTTTAAGCTGTTGAACGGCAATGATCTCACTACGCAGACTCATTGCAGGCTGCAAGTTCCAGTCATCAATGCTATGTGCGGGGAAATCTGGAGAACTGCCGTAAAGCATGATGCCGCTACGAATCACATCTGACTGCAACTGCTGATGGCGTAAGATGGCTGCACTGTTGCTGACTGAACACGCACCCGGTAAATCATGGGTGATTGCCTCAAACAACTGGCATTGATGCTCAATGCCGTCACGTCCTAAACGCTCACCATCAGCATCGGAGAAATGCATCATGTGAGTGATGCTTTGAACATTATTCAGTTGAGATAATTGTTGCCAGATGTCGCGGTAATGAACAGCCGCAAAACCCAGACGGTTCATGCCACTGTTCATTTTCAGGTAAACATCAAACCGGGCGGGTCTGGGGAATCGGGCTAACCATTCAATCTGATATTGGCTATGAATGGTGAAACTCAAATTCAGCTCATCACAGTCAAACAGGTCTTGCTCGGAAAAGATGCCTTCAAGCAATAAGACGGGGCCTTTCCAGCCCAGAGCACGAATGCGTTTCGCCTCTGCCAAATCAAGCAGTGCAAAACCATCGGCAGATTTGAAAGCTTGATAGACGCGTTCAATACCATGACCATAGGCATTGGCTTTCACCACCGCAAAGACATGGCTATTCGGCATTTTGGTACGGGCAACATTTAAATTGTGCTGCAGTGACTGACGATGAATCACTGCAGTAATGGGACGTGGCATGTTGTTCTTCCTTGAATCAATATGACCTAAAACAGATTAGGCTGCTGAAGGGTAACGTTGGATCGATAGACCTTCGGTACTGATGTCTGGTTGATGATTCATGACCAGGTCACTGATGAGCTTGCCTGAACCGCAGGCCATGGTCCATCCCAGCGTGCCGTGTCCGGTGTTAAGGAACAGGTTTTTAAAACGTGTTGCACCAATAATCGGGGTAGAGTCCGGCGTCATTGGACGTAAACCGGTCCAGAAAGTTGCTTCTGCCAGGTTTCCGCCCGGGAATAAATCCTTGGTGACCATTTCCAGAGTTGCACGACGATCCTGGTTCAAGCCATGGTTAAAACCACTCAGCTCAGCCATACCACCCACCCGGATACGCTGATCAAAACGGGTAATCGCAATTTTGTAAGTCTCATCCAGCACCGTAGACTGCGGTGCAAATGCAGGGTCAACAATTGGAATGGTGAGTGAATAGCCTTTCACTGGATAAACCGGTAAATTCAAATTCAATGGTTTTAAGAAGTCACGTGAATAACTGCCAAATGCCAAGACATAACGGTCTGCTGTTAGCACTTGACCATCGACTACTACGCCCTTGATGTCATCCCCTTCGAACACCAGTTTTTCGACGTTTTGGTTGAACTTAAACTCTACACCCAGCTCTTTGGCCAAGTTTGCAAGTGCATTGGTAAATAGGTAGCAGTCGCCGGTTTCATCATTCGGTAAATGCAGGCCACCGACCAGTTTATCTTTAGCAAATTCCAAAGCAGGTTCCACTTTGGCCAGATCATCTTTGAGCAAAAGTTCATGCTCCACACCACATTCTTTTAACACCTGAATGTCACGTTGCACCATGTCTAGTTGCGCTTCATTACGAAAAACTTGCAAAGTGCCTTTAGAACGGTTTTCATAATGAATGCCAGTATCTTTACGCAGCTCTCTGAGGCAGTCACGGCTATACTCTGCCACCCGGGTCATGCGCTCTTTATTAATGGCATAGCTGTGCGGATTGCAGTTCTTGAGCATCTGCGCCATCCACTGTAATTGCCACATGCTGCCATCCATATTGATGGCAAGCGGAGCATGATGCTGAAACATCCACTTGACTGCTTTGAATGGAATACCCGGTGCTGCCCATGGCGTCGAATAACCTGGTGAAACCTGACCTGCATTGGCAAAACTGGTTTCTTCAGCAGGCCCAGACTGACGGTCCAAGACAGTAACAGTTGCTCCCTGTTGTGCGAGGTAATACGCACTGGCAACCCCGATTACACCACTACCCAAGACAATTACACGCATTGCTTATCCCTAACGCATACTAGTTTATTTCACTAGTATATTTTTTGATTGATAGTTTTTTTCACTGTTTTAAATACTATAATCTAGGTAATTTGATAGTTTTGTCGCGAAAAAATTCTAAAAAAAGGAAAATCATAATGCGTAAATTAGACCGTATAGATCAGCAGATTCTGGATATTTTGCAGCGCGATGGACGGATTGCCATCAGCGAATTGGCATCTCGGGTCAACCTGTCTACCACACCCTGTTCGGAGCGGGTCAAACGCCTAGAACGCGATGGCATCATCATGGGCTATTACGCACGACTTAACCCGCAACTGGTCGATCGCAACCTGCTGGTATTTTTAGAAATCAAACTATCCGCCAAATCAGGCGATGTGTTTGATCAGGTTGCACGTGATTTGGTGGAAATTCCTGAAGTTCTGGAATGTCACCTGATTTCAGGCGAATTTGATTATCTGGTGAAAGCACGTTTAAAAGAAATGAGCGCCTATCGACGTCTACTCGGCGACTTACTCAAAAAACTTCCCTCCTCCGCTTCCTCACACAGTTACATTGTCATGGAAGAAGTGAAGGAAAGTTTTTATCTGGATCTACGTTAAAAGCACAAAAAGCTTGATTCAGGGGAGATACTCAGGGAACTAATTGCTTGTATTGAGTGATCAAAAAAATTGAAGCAGATCGGAAAATTTGACTATCCGTGCTTTAGGTTGTGCCTGAGTGAGCTCTGCATTAGAGCCATAACCATAGTCCACTGCGATGGTGTCTATACCATTGCTGCGAGCACCAAAAATATCATGCTCACGGTCACCAACCATCACACATTCAGCTGGGTTTAAATTTTCCTTTTCAAGGATATAGGCAATCAGCTCCGCTTTATTGGTACGCTCACCATTCAGCTCACTGCCATAGGCATAAGTAAAATATTGCAGCAGATCAAAATGTTCTAAAATCTGCTTGGCATAGATTTGAGGTTTTGCCGTAGCCAAATACAAACGGAAACCTTTTTGCTGCAAGGTTTGCAAAGTTGCAGCCACATCTTCAAAAACATGATTTTCATATAAACCGGTCACGGCAAAACGTTCCCGATAGCCCATCAAGGCCTGTTCAGCCAAAACATCATCCACCGGCACATTTAAAATTTTCGCCAAAGAAGCCTGCAAAGGTGGACCAATAATCCAGTCGATGTTGACGTCATCGGCAATCGGATGACCTACTTTGGCCAGACCATAACGCGCTGAAGTGGTAATCCCCACTTTGGGATCAGTTAATGTTCCGTCTAAATCAATCAAAATATTCTTAATCACCAACCAACCCTTCAACTTAAATTTTTACTTCACAAATACTATCGAGACTTGGCTCAAAGTTGCCTATACTAACGCAAATTTTGTGATTTAAGGACATCATTGTGCGCCCTACTGTACTTTGCTTTTCTGGTTTAGATCCATCGGGTGGCGCTGGCTTGCAGGCAGATATTGAAGCGATTGGCCAAAGTGGCGCACATGCAGCTATTGCCTGTACTGCGCTGACCATTCAAAACTCGCAGCAGGTGTTTGGTTTTGAAGCAACCTCCAAAGAATTATTGCTGGCTCAAGCCCATGCTGTAGTCGGTGATTTACCGATTAAATGTGTGAAATCCGGTATGTTAGGCACCACAGACAATATTGCCGCTTTGGCTGAATTTTTACGTGAACATCCTGAGTATCTGTATGTACTCGATCCAGTACTGGTGGCCAATAGTGGCGGCTCGTTAGGTGATCAAGCCACACTGGTGAAAGCATTTGTGGAACTGATTCCGCTGGCTACTGTGCTGACCCCGAACACCGTCGAGCTTCGTGCCTTAACCGGCGTGGAAGATATTGACCAGGCAACGGTAAAACTTTTTGCTATGGGCGCTAAAGCGATTTTAGTCAAAGGCGGACATGAAGATACTCCTGACTATATCCGTAATGCTTTATATGTAGATGGCAAGCTGGTATCTGAAACCCGGTGTCCTCGCCTTGAAGGTCAATATCACGGTTCAGGCTGTTCGCTGGCCAGCTTTATTGCCGGCCGTTTAGCACAAGGTGACGATTTAAAACAGGCTGTCAACCATGCCGAAACCTGGCTGTTTGGCGTGCTGAAAAAGGCGGAATCCCCTGTACCGCATGGCCAGAAAATCCCTAAACGCTTTTAAACCCATGTACTGGATAAAAACTTGATGATCAATTCATTGTCCAGACTTGATCTCAGTTTTTTTACATTGTTTTTCTCTACTCAAAAATAAAGCATGTATCAATACATGCTTTATTTTTGAGCAGTGATTTGATTTATGCAATCAGGTCTTTAATGGTGGTGCTGGAACCATTATTTTTTACCGATTCAATGCCTTTTTCACGGGATTGCTCGCTTGAATAAAGTTGACTGGTGCCAATAATTTGATAATTTGCTGCCTTTAAATTGAAATAAGGCTTACCGTTTTTCGCTTCCAGACGTTCATAGCGGCTATCCTCAGGGCTATTTTTTTGCACTGATTCAATGCCATTCTGTACCGAAGCTTTAGTCTTGTACAATTCGCTAGTCAGAATCACTTCCCCATTGCCAGCTTTCAAAACAAAGCGATATTGCCCATCGCTCGCCTGACTTACTTCATACCATCCTGCCATATAAAACACTCCGCTTGTTATTGTAAAAGTTATAAAAGAATAGAATTACATTGTTAAAAAATACGCTATTTATATTAAATATAAATGACTTTTTATTTCAAAAAAAGCACATTTTATGATCACAATTTAAATCTAGATGGATATGATTTATCGCATTAAAAGGACACTGAGCTATTCTTATCAAAACCCAGTTTTCTCCAAGTACAGTTTCGATCGCAGCCCAATAACAGGCCGCCAAGAGAATAAATTGCCCATCTATTCTCTCTCTGGCTGTTGATTAAATAGGCAGACTAGCCTTAAACAATTTTTTTAGCGTAGGTCGCTTTCTGCATTTCCAATATTTCCACACAAATCTGTACATTGACTTGGCTTTGGGCTGGCATGTGCTGTTCAAGGGTGTGCAGAATCACTTGAGCAATTTGCTGTTGTAACTCTACACTACGTCCAGTCAATAAAGAAACTTTGGCATGAACATAGGCTTGTGAAGCATCTCCCAAACCAATGACATAATCGTGCTGGCAAATGGCGCGGCTTTTTAGCTCATTCGCGGCAGTGACATAAGCTCCCTCAACCAGGGCCTGATTTAAAGCAAGCAAGAGGGGTTTTGGTTCAAAATTTTCTACATTGTCGGAATATTCGAGATGGATATGCGGCATAACAACAATTCTTTAAGATGAATGACTATAGTTATAGCATGAGGGTGCTTTAATCATAAAACAGATCTGTCAATGTTTAATCAACAATGCTTCTGATAAAAACCAGTAATATGAATTCATGCAGTCACTACTTCATAAAAAAAGCTCCGGCATGTTGCCAGAGCTTTTTTGGTTTTTAATGTAGTGAATTAAGCTTTTTTTACAAATTCAGATTTTAATTTCATTGCACCAAAGCCATCAACTTTACAATCCAGATCATGACCATCACTTGAATCAGGTAATAAACGAATATTCTTCGCCTTAGTTCCGACTTTAATAACCGATGAAGAACCTTTAATTTTCAGATCTTTAATCAGGGTAACAGTATCGCCATCAGCAAGCACATTGCCATTTGCGTCTTTAATAATTGTAGACTGCTCAGTACTGCTTTCGCCTTCTTTCCATTCATGAGCGCATTCTGGGCAAATCAGTAAATCGCCATCTTGATAAGCATATTCTGAATTACATTTGGGGCAATTTGGCAAAGACATAAAAAAACCTCAAAAACGCTACTATAGCATTTTATCCGCAACACGCCTGCTAAAACCTTATATAAATTATGGAATAAAACTGCTCATCAGATGCTTTCAGCTTTCCTCTAAAACCTGTTTAAGTACAATAACATGGTTATATTTTTCACTTTTTGCTGCAGTGATGAGGCTAATTTTTTCCTGTTTAGCGATTTCGCTAATTTGCTGCAATAGCGCTACTTGTTGCTGCAATTCAGCTCTGTAACGTTGCTGAAATTCGTCCCAATGTTCGGGGTCATGCCCATACCATTTTCGCAGCTCAGTCGAAGGGGTAATGTTCTTGAGCAACAGATCAATTTTAGCATCTTCCTTTTTAATGCCTCTGGGCCACAACCGGTCAACCAAAATCCGCTTTCCATCTGAAGCTAGAACTTCAGCATAGGCACGTTTGATTTGAATTTGCATTGCAAGTGGCTACTGATCTGGAATTTCAGCATTGACCAGTAAAGTGAGCAGTTGCAAGGATTCCTGCCATCCCAAATAACAAGCTTCTACAGGAATGACGTCGGGAATACCCGATTGGGTAATATGCACTTCTGTTCCCACCGACACTGCTTTGAATTGAATGCTTACTTCAATAGTTCCCGGTAAATTCGAGTCATCAAACTGGTCTGTATAGCGTAGCAACTGGTTAGGAATAATTTCATGATAGGTACCACCAAAGGAGTGGCTGGAACCGGTAGAAAAATTGCTAAACGACATTTTGTAAGTCCCACCGACTTTGGCATCCAGATGATGAACTTTAGCGGTAAAACCATGTGGCGCCATCCATTTAACCAGAGCGTCTGGATCAATAAATGCTTTAAACACCCGTTCTGGTGGTGCGGTAAATACACGGTGCAGTTTTACTGTATTACTTTCTGTATTGGTTTCACTCATTTGCTGATCTCGCCTTATTTTTATTTTTCAAAGTTCAGTTTACTGTTGTTATGCCATGCCTATGTATGGCTTTAGTACGATATGAAGCAAGGCTTCCTTTTCTACAACTAAAAGCCACATGGCAATTTTCAAAGTCTCTCCAGATTAAATATACCTGCATTCAATCAGAAATTTCTTCATTAAAATCTGACATTTATTTCTAAATATTCTCTAAATATTTTAGTCTGGCATGTCATCAATATCATTGGGTTCTGTGCGCGGCTGGATGTTCATACAGTGCCGAAAACAGGATGAACGTTCATACGCCTGCATACGTACACGCATGATGGAACCTAGAGGCTGATGTTCTTTTACCCCATGCCATGGGTTGAAAGATAGCACATCATCCGAATAAACCCGACGTGCCGGACTGAAGGTATTTTGCTGCGGAAAATGTAAAGTTCCAATGACCTGGTGCGGTGACTCATCCTCATCCCACAACACGGCGGCATCTTCGGCATACGGTCCAGATGGGTACATAGCTGGGCGCGAATCGCATAATCGGCCGTATTACGCTTAAAAAAATCCTGTACCAGATCACGTATGCTGGAATCATCTTGAATTTGCATCGTTATGCCGGTCAGCTGCTTCACCGATTCAGATTCAGGCGCCACACTGATTTTGGCAATATAGTTGCCATAACGTAGGGCTGCCATACTGTGATAGGTTTCCCCAAGTATATGATGCTGACTACGCGTCAGTCCCTGGATAGTCGCAGAGGCCGGCAAGCCTGCACGATTGACCAGATGATCGACCCCACGCATAACTCCTCGAAAACCATGCATGACCAGTTCAGGTGCCCTTTCCCCTTCAGTAATAAAAGGCAGCATTTGCATATATTTGCGTACCGTTCCAAAAACCAGCACCGGAATATTGACCAGCAGAAAGTCCTGATTTTTTCCATCACTTGAATCTTCTGGTAATAAGCGCTCGCCCGGCACATTTAAAATTTTAGCTGCAAAACCATGTGGAGCCGGCGTTCTGTCACTTCGCAAATCACCCGGTGCAGCAGACAGACGGACTATGACATAATAATAACCAGGATGGGCAAAAACTCCCTGCGCCAGGTAATCTGGCAGGTTTTCAGGAATGGTCAAAATACCTTTTAAGAAACCATGGGATTTAGCGTGTGCATCTCGAACTGCATGACGATGCTTGTCAAAAACCTGAATATGGGTTTGAGCCATATGCTCTACAATGTACTGAATATCTTCTTGTTCATTTTCCTGTTTTTGTTCTACTTCTGGACGATAGGCCACATAATTATTGACTGCCATGCGGTGCTCCTTTCGATTCTTCGAATATGGATGAACTGCTTTTTAAAATTTATGTATTAATCTAGCAAGGAGTACTCATTATAAATGCAGTGCTTAGTAAATAATTTGAGTGTGTTTAGTAAACAAATGGGCAGATAAAATTAAGATGATGGGTTCTAAGAAAGATAAAATAATGAAGAAAAATTTTATTTTTAAATTTCAAATCAGAAATTTAAGCAGCAATATCTACAAGATTAAGAACAGACTGAATGTAATCATCCAAAAAGGTTCATTTTTAACTATGCCCTGTTCAGTTTTAATTCATTGATAATGATTTCATAAAATCCAAGTGTTAAAAAAGCCCTAAACATTAAAAATTTTAGGGCTTTTTTAAAAAGGTAAAATCAGATTTTGGATGAACCCCGATGAATTCAGACAGGCTATAAATATTAACAAAATGAATTAACTTCTAATTTCGCCTTCTAAATCTTCGTCATCATAAACATAGGCCATGCAACCCCAGCCATCGTATTCACCGCCATGCTGTTCAGCAATACTGCCAAACCACTCTTCAAGGTCGACAATGTCTGAATATTCAGGTTCCATATACACATAGATCGTGATAATCCACTCGACCGTGTCAGCGTCTTCATCTTCAAACAGGCTGATTTTTTGTTCTTCTTTCAGCAGATAAAGTGCGCATTTTTCTGCCTGTTCTTGAGTTTGAAAAGCGATGGAAAATTCAATTTCATGAGCTTCGGTCAAGTCGTCGCCATCTTCAGCCATTTGCCAAAGTACATTACCGTTTTCGTCATCGGGAAATTGTTCAAAATCGCGTGTCATGGAGCGCTTCCTTATTGTAATCAGGTACAAGCTATATCATGCTACACAGATTAGCTCAAGTTTGTTTCAGTTTCTCGATTTAACTGCGTCAATATTACTGAGGAAGCATTTCTTTCTTTGTAAATTCTTATTTTTTCAATAGATAGGCTGTTGTTAGCCTTCTATCATCTGTTCTTGCAACTCACTTTGTTCAGCCTGTTGCTGTGCCTTAAATGCTAAAACCAGGCCTGCAAACTTTAACTCTTCCAGACGTAACTTTAAAAATGATTCATTAATTCGCGCATGACTGAATGCTGTTCCATAATGATTGATCAGGATAAAGTCATCTTGCAGTGCCTGAATAAACTCCCCCATCGTGTCATGAGTCAGTTGTGATAAATACAGATCGGCCTTACTGTTAAACACATGCGTAACCAGAGCGATAGCCGAAAGCCTGCGCTTTTCTTCAACATAATCACATTGTCCCACCGTGTTTGCGGCAATGGCATTTTTTATTTTACGGCGCACTTCTTTTAACTGCTGCACGGCATGGATTTCATCATAGCCATCAATTAACTGATCCAAAACTGTTTGTGCAGGATATAAATATTGGATGCCATAACCATGAATCTTATTTTCCAATGCTTTCGAAATTGCCGCTAAGTTTTCTTGTTCTACCGCTTGATTATAAACACCACCTAATCGTTCTCTCGCCTGGGCTTCCAGGTTAAGTCGGCTATTTTTTTCCAGTTTTTCCAGATAATGTCGAACACTTTCAATCTCTGCCTTGATTTTTTCCAGCAGAAACGCTGCTTCAGTTTTAGTGACTTCTACAAAGCTCTCGACCTGGTTTTTTCGCTCTGCAACATAGTCTTCAATATCTAAAACATCCTGATACTGACTGAGCTTTTCAACCTTGTTTTTTAAATTTCCGATCTCTATACGACAGGTATTCAATTGATGATGCAGCGCATCATTTTGCTGCTCATGCTCTGCCAGATTATTGCGCGTGCGATCCAGATTCACCTGTAAAGACTCAAGATTGAGCTGTTTTTTTCTTATTCGTATGATTGCCCGATAAAGCAATCCCACCAAAATAATGGTGGTCAGGATATATAGATAAATCATTATTATTATCTCAAAATTATTATTTCAAAGAAATGTGACACATTATTTATTATTAATTTGTTTTTCAATCACTAGAAAAAGGGATATTGTGTGCGAATGATCGCACTTTTTTATTATTCCAAGATTTTCATCATCATAAATCAGTTAGCTGACAAGAAGAAGATAGCCTTCATATCATATATGTAACTTATTATTAAGATTATAGAATACTGAACAGATAAATACTTAAAACATTGATTAAAAAGGTACTTTTACCTTAATTTCAACATCTGCTCCGCTTAAAGGCTGTTTAAAAGACAGATAACTGGCATGTAAAGCCATACGTTTTAATGAACTTTGGTAGGGTTCTGGATGATAGAGCTTGTCGCCAGTAATCGGATGCCCGATATATTGCATATGCACCCGCAACTGATGCGAGCGCCCGGTAATTGGGGTCAGCAATACCCGGCTAATGTCTTCCGCTTCAGAATATTCCAAGGCCTGATACAGGGTTTTGGCAGATTTTCCCAATTCAAAATGCACAATTTGGCGCGGCCGGTTTTCCCAATCGGTAATTAATGGCACTTCGACACAGCCCTCAGCTTCAAGCTTGCCTTGAACCAGAGCAATGTAATTTTTTTTGACGGTACGTGCCTGAAACATTTTACTGACTGCCACTTCTGCTTCACGGTGTTTGGCAAACATCAAAATGCCCGAGGTGGCCATATCTAAACGGTGGGTAATTTTAGCATTGGGATATTTTTCCAGTACGCGAAAATAAGCACTGTCATGGTGTTCAGGCAAACGCCCCGGAACCGACAACAACCCGGCCGGTTTTTCAATCACCACCAAGTCTTCATCTTCATAGACAATAGCAAGCGCTTCCTGAGGCGGCATATACACGAAGTTATCGTTAATGGGCATAGTGAATACGGCATAGGGGAGAATGGGCGCAAAATAACAATCTCTGCTACCGCTGTCAATGCCGCAACACCCGGCCAGAATTATGCCTGATGCGATTTTTCCCGGGTGGTTTTATAGCTGTCTTTCAGGGTTTCTAGCTGACCATTTAAAAAATGGTTAAGGTATGCTCTGGCCTGATCCAGACTGAGCTGTTTAAAGGCCACATAATCCTTGTTTTTTAAGGTGACTAAACCAAACAGGTTTTTTTGCGGCGTGATAATTTCAATATCACTGTCCAGCTTAAATGCTAGCTGATCGGAAGCCGAATAGGCATTTAAACTAAGGCGCACGCTTTGCTGGGTATCGGTATCGGTTACGGTAAACGTGGTAATGGCCCCATTCATTTCCAGTTGCGAAACCAGTTGGCGACGCCAGTTGATTGCATCGAATTGGCTTAATATTTCTGTACTTTCAAATAATCCTAAAGCTTCTGCATCCTGCTCACTCAAGTGTTGCGGATGACGAATTTCCAATTCGTATTTTTTCATTGTTATTGGCTCATTTTAAAATGATCAACTTGCATTCTAGCAAGAGTTTTTTCAGCCGACTATTTTGTTTTTTGATGGAAAATCATTTTATATCAATTGATAAGTATACTTTTAATGATGGAATGCACATTCAGCTGGGTAAAATTTGATGCAGATTAAACAAATGAAAAGAAAAAGAATTGTTATTTTTTATTGTTTGGAAAAAATTTTTAGGGTGTTAGGGAAAACATTGGAGTTTACTTCAACTATCCCACTTTGTAAGTGATGATCTTATAGCCTATAAACTTATGATCTATAGCGTCCTAAGCCGAATCGAGACCTTTTGGGTAAGTACTACACTCACGTTGTACGCAACTGGCAGCAATCTACTCTTTCCGATCCCTTATCACACCCTTGAGACATATATTAGCCAAAGCGAATCGGGATTAATTTCCTAAGATTTTTGATTTTCTATTAATTTTGGGAATTTTTTCCTTCAAATAATTCATTCACAGAATTTTTTATCTCTTCAACCAAAATAAAGATTTTTTATTGCATAAAAACCAGAATTACTGGAATTTATCTCCAATATTCAGCGTACATCCCTGCTCACTTTAATCGGCAAGATAATAATCCACCGTAGACACTACCCGGACTTTCTTTAAATACGGCGTATTACTGTCGCGGTCTTCAATACTAAACAGGCCCTGATTGGCCGCCTTGATTTTACCTAAACGGCTTTTGGAATCTGCGGCAAATTTTTCTGCTACAGTGCGGGCATTTTGAGTCGCCTGTTCAATCATGGCCGGTTTAATGTCATTTAACTTGGTAAATAAATATTCGGTTCTTTGTCCTGAATCATCGCCACCAAAAGCAATGCCCTTTTTACCCAAGGCCACCAAGCGGCTCTGTGCAGCCCGTACTGCATCAATTTTATGGGTATAAACAGTAATGGTTTGATGCGCGGTATAACGCAGTGCCACATTGGCATCGCCGCCATATTGCTGGGCATATTTATCGGTGGTGACTGGAGCTCCGGTAGTAATTTCCGCGACGCTAAAACCTTCCGCTTTCAAGAAAGTCTGTATTTGCTGGGTTTGTATTTCCATGGTGTCGTACAGCTGGGTCAGATCCTGACTGGCAGAACTAAAACGAATCGGCCATACCGCCACATCGGCTTTGACCTCACGTTCAGACAAGCCTTTGACCGAAACAATGCGTTCATATTGTTTAATTTTGACTGCACTACTGCCCAGAATCCATCCTGCCACAATCATCCCCAAGCAAATAAAAGCGCCTAAAACCAGTGCCGATTTAAATTGATTCATGGTTCTGAATTCCTCTTCTGCTTGATTTTTTATTGTAGTTTGACCATTTTTTAGCTTGGAAACTGCAGTTTAAGTAGTGATGCTCTATCCGCATGTTTGCACCAGGCTTGTTTTTTGTAAATTGCTCAATGCGGTTTAGGTAGCCCGTATTAGATATAGGGCAACAAATGGCACTACATTCAGCAATAAAATGCCAATTTTATATATGGCCATACCACCATAATGAATGGCATCAAAAGTGGTGTCTGAGAGCTGGAACCACTTGCCATGTAGCTGTTTCATCCAGTCACGGGCAAAAATAAAGGCTAAAAACCAGATCATTAATATAATGTAATTAATCAGCAATGAACTAAGTAAAAAGCGACTCCATAAATCATCATTCATCATTTTTATTGTCTGCCTGAGTAGTAGCTTATGATTTCTAAATTAGCAGATAATGAACGGAAATGAACAACTGATTTGTATCTGGTTTCAGGCAGTTAAATATAGTTTTATCAATTTGATTTTTAAAATTTTTATCATTTATTGTTACTACAGAGAATTTTTTAGGGTGTTAGGGAAAACATGCTGTTTCACTTCAACTATTACAACTGGGTAAGCTGTAACCTGATGCCTATAAATTGGTAATCTATAGCGTTCTAAGCCGAATCAAGACCTTTTGGGTAAGTACTACACTCACGTTGTACGCAACTGGCAGCAATCTACTCTTTTCGATCCCTTTCACACCCTTGAGATATAGAATAGCCCAAGGCGTGTGGGATTAATTTCCGAAGATTTTGCAATTTTTATTATTTTCAGGATATTTTCCCGTTTTATCTGAATTTATAAAAAAATTTCCCAATTCGAGTGAAAATATCGTTTTTAATTGCGCCAAATCCATACAGATTGCAATTTTTTTCTCTACATGGAGGGCTGGCATCACAAGAGATACCAGCCCTGTTGATCCTGTTATTTCTTCTTGGTCATTTCTGAAAGCAAATCCAGTTGTATTTCCTGAATCTTAGCCAAACGATCCCACTGATGCATTAAAAGATGATCAAGTTTTTCATGTAAATGCCGAATTTCCAATTCAGCTTTCAAGTTGACCTGATAATCATTTTGCGAACGCAAACGGTCTTTGGCTTCCTGCCGGTTTTGGCTCATCATGATTACGGGCGCTTGAATAGCTGCCAAACAGGACAGCATTAAATTTAATAAAATAAACGGATATGGATCTGCAGGATGTTTCACCATTACCACCGTATTGACCAAAATCCATAAGGCCAAGAAAATGGCAAAGCAGATCAAAAAGGTCCAACTTCCGCCAAAACTTGCAATTTTATCGGCCAGTTTTTCTCCAAAGGTCCAATTCTGATCGAGCTTGTTCTCTATATTTTTGCTGATCAGCTCATGCTGTTGCATACTGTTCAACACTTCATATTCCAGATCAGTGACTTCACCTTGTTCAGATTTTAATATGGACTGCACATACTGCATACGATATTTGGTTAAATCGGCTTGGCATATAAAGTCTCCAGATGACCACTCCGGAAAATCCTTTGAGATTTCCTCTGTAATGACTTTTCGAATTGTTCCGATAGGAATCAGGCTTTTTTTAGGAAAGCTTTTCTTGCAGACCATACATGTTTGACATTCTGTTTTTCCATTCATAAGCGCGCTCTTGTTCTATTGTCACTTTTACTCTGTTTCAAAGCCACTATCCGGCTACATGGCTTGCAATATAGGCTGGGATAAATTGTATTGATTTTATACCAGCTTGCTGCAAAGACCGCTGCGTCTTTTCTACCTGAGTCGAATTTTTTAAGCGTCCTGTCGGGATTGACTTTAAATATTCAGATCATAAACAGATACGTTATCTAACAAATAGCTGACGGGTATGATGATTGATATAGGCATTTAAACCATCGCCATACTGGGCCAACTGTTTCATGTTTTCGACATGTTGATATCCGGCACTGGCATAACTATAGGTATAAATTTTTGATTTTTTCCTGAATTGAACCCGAATGAATTCCCGGCCAATTTCATAGTTGGCCACACCTGAGTCATGATTGAGATCAAGATAGTGTTGCAATTCAGTTGCCCTAAAAACTGTGAATCTAGGGTTTTACATGGGGATAATTTGACTAATTTTCAAACAAAATTGAATGATAAAATCCTCTGCTTAAGAATCAGCGATTTGCATTTTTTAATGATCAATCAAAATACAATTCATCAAAGTCTTTTATCTTAGACAGGTAAATAGGTGCGAAATTGATTTTGCTCCATGTTTCTTTAAATTTGGGATCAGCTTCAGGGTCTTCGTTTAAATTTTGCCGAACCAACTTTTTCGCGGTTAAAAAATTAATACTGGTTTCGCTTTGTATATATGGACCATGATTTTCTGAACTTTCATAACCTATCAGGCGCAGGTCATTGCCTTCTACTCTAAAGCTATATCCCCACCAACCATAGCGGCCATGTCCATAATTGACCAAGAGTTTGTTTTTCTCTATGCCCAGCATTAAATCTGGCGCGAAATACACGCCTCCATCTTCATTTTCTGAACTGAAACAGGACAGGTTTTGCAGCAATTTTTTGTATTTGCCATTTTCATTCAGCAGCACAATGAGACCACGGCGGTTACGGTCAAGCTTGCCACGGTATTCATCCATAACCCACTGCTTGGGATCTGTACTTTTGACAATCAATACCAAGTCATTTTTAGCATCTTTGTTTAAATCACCTTCAACTGCTTCAAACAGCACATATTTTTCAGGAATATAGGCTTGGTATTTGAGGCGGTCTTTTTGCAGTTTGACCTGTTCGGGTGAAGCTGAAGTTTGGGCCAGGCTTAGTGTGGGCATTGCAAGCGCCAACAGCATATAGACAGATAAAGTAAAGCACTTAAACATAGCAAATATGGCTCTCATTCAATTTATTCTTTTGTCAGCTGAACTGATGCCTTCAGAATAGCATTTACGAGCAGATTCATCGAAGACTCCGCTCACAATATATCAAATAAGGTCATCATTTTATTTATGTTATCTATTTCCATTTGAACCCATCAAAAAACCCACCAAATAGTGGGTTCTTAGACAGCCATAATCATTGCTATAAATTTTATTCTACACAGCACTTGCTACAGCCTTCCACTTTTTCAGTCGGCCAATTCATTCTTGCACGTTTATATGCCAATTCGTAATTTGCAAAATATCCAATCACAATTTGGTCATCAAATTTTGGCAGGTCTTCGCAGCCCAGTGTCGCATTATGTATATAGTGTATGCCTTTAGCTGCAGGTTGTTCATCTACAATAAATTTGATCATTGATAGTCCCCTAATAATTTTTATAAAGTTCAACTATAAATAAACCCATATAAATATTATGGATTTAATTCAATATTAAAATTATGCCTTTATTGAGTGAAAATCAAGCGGTTTTACATGAAATATCAGTGACATTCTTTAAATAAATATTTCTTAAAAATTTTGTATAAACATATATTTTCTTTACATTTTCAAGGCAGTTTTTTCCTGTTATTTTCTTGTCCAAAGCGTACCCAGCATATCAGCATAATAATTAGTATCCTGATACATCAGGGCACCCGCACAGGCAAGGCAAAGACAGAATGGACAGCAAAGTCGCCCAAATTCATTCACCTGTGGAAATCACGGAATTTGCTATTCCGCCTGTAGTCGCGGTTGATACACTGCGATAGAATGCCCAGCCAACAAAAAAGCCCTATGGATGAATAGGGCTTTTGTTCAAAACAGAGGGTAACTGTTTGAGGTGTGCAGCTTAGGCAATTTTTTCGTTAAATTTATTGCCAAGGCATTTGGTACACGGTGGTAGACGATCAGTACCAATTTCTAAGTAGACGCGATGTCCACATTGAATACAAAAATAGAAGCCTGTTCCGGGTTTTTCGCCAGCAGTAACCATTTTTGTTCTCCATAGGTTTTAGAAATGGTGAACTCAGTATACCCCTATCGTGATGATTGTCTATTGATCATTTCGACAATTGATAATGGCATAATTGCAATAAATAATTTCTGTAAAAAATTTTGACTGCCTATAAAATTATCGAAAACTTACCCATTTGGAAGATTAAATAGGTACGTCCTTCCTTTTTATATAAAAATCTAATTAGGAATTCCTTTGCGCATAGGATTTAAAAACCAATTAGAAATTTTTTCTATAAACACCCAAACATCATTATTTTCAGGTTTAATATATTCATTTTTATTAGGATCTTCACCCATCTTTTCAAATATTTGAATCAACCAATTCGGACCATGACTAGTTGCTTGTAAATTTGTTAACCAAGATTCCAGCTCACCATTTGGAACCACAAATAATCCGTATTCTGCAAGTTTTTGGAAAAGATTAGATAAGGCTTCTTTATCTTGACCTCCTAAAATATTTATACCTCCATCTCTTTTCATATCTCGACCAGAATCAATAAACTTTTGTTTAAGTGCTTGTCTTGTATGGGCGAGAGGATTTCGCTCAATCTCTGGCAATGAAGCACAGTCTAAAAAGTCACTCCATACACTACCACCATCTTTCAGAATATCGATATCCACTATACCAGCTACTGGTATACCTAACTGACGCAATGGCTTGATGATAGTTTTGACTGTTTGCTTGTTCTGAGCATTAAGAAACAGACAATTTGGAATCCCCTTGTCAGTAAATTTTAGCAATCTATCATTGATTTCCTGATAGAAAGCACGGTCAGCATCTGACTCTGTTACTACGACAAATTCGTAAAATAATGCGCTTAGTACGCCTACAGAACGTAATAAAGGATTTCTCATCAATGTCAAAATATCTTCATTAGGTAGAATTCTTGAAGTAGCTACTCCGTCTCTATATGTTAAGCGGACTATATTTACAGGTGCGCCAGACTGAATACATCCCATAATAAAGTTTGGACTATGTGTGGCGACAAATAATCTCTTATCCGAGTGAGACATAATACTTGCCACTTCTTTACCTAAATTAAATGCTAAAGATGGGTGTAGAAATGCTTCAGGTTCATCCATTAAAAGAATAGATGGATCGCCGGCTACCATTTCCGTAACCATTCCAGTAAATGCCTTTACTCCATCACTAGCATGCTCAATAGGCACTGCATTTCGATGAAACTCTACAGCTTCTTTATGAATTCCCCTTTCCTCTAAATCATTTTCAGGTTCTTTAATCGATAAACGTAATGAAAAATTTCCTAAGTTTGTGGGATCAATAACAAGATACTTCCCAAAAGCTTCATAAATTATTCTTCGTACTTGAGCTCTCTTTTCATCATCCCTGAATAGCATTTGAAAGCTTGAATGCGGTGGGCCTTGAAGATTTCCAGCAGATTGAGAATTAATAAGATTAATTCTATTATTTCCATTTAAAATCAATGTACTATATCTCAAAAACCAACTGCAAAATTGAGAAACTCGTGCATTTGGATTCATTAAAGCATTTTTATATTCAGGTAAATGTACTTGTTGTCTTTCACCATTTCGACCAACTAAAATATGATCTGAATAGACCATTTCATTAAAATGTGGCTCTAGTTTAATTTTATTTATTGTTTCTTCAATTGCGTTCTCTTGAATAGCTACAAACTCAATTCTGTCTATGATCTTATTATTTGAATTATTGTTACCATCTATACAAAATTGATTTAATTCTCTAAGAATTTGACTTTTTCCTGAGTTATTCGGTCCTACAAATACAGTAATTGGCAAAGCATCAACATTTGTTTTCTCTGTATCTAAAGCTCTACCTGACTTTAATTGAATATTCTTGATCATAGTTATTTTCTGAAATAAAAAACCCACTTAACAGTAGGTTCTTTTTTAAACAATATCAACAACTTTAATCCACCCCAACCCTCCTTTTTAAAAGGAGGGAGTTTCCCTCTTTTTCAAAAAGGGGCTAGGGGAGATTTTAAAAAAGATTAAGCCACATTCCCTTCCAAGAAGTCCTGTGCAAAGCGTTGCAATACACCGCCCGCTTCATATACAGAAACTTCTTCTTAGGTATATAAACGGCAAGTGACTGGCACTTTAATCATTTCATTCTTACCGTCATCGGTAGAGTTCTCAATCGCTAAAGTTACATATAGAGGTTTTTCATATGTTATCTTTTAATTATCATAAACACTTAAATTACCTGTTCTCCACATCTCACCATCCCAACATAAAACATCATCTAAATTCTTCATTATGGGGTGCTGACGTAATCGAGGTGATCCATCTTTTTTGTACCATTTATTGACAAGCGTTATAGGTGTAGGTGGATAGACTTTTTTTCTATCGTTCAGATTAGGCTGCCAAAAATAAACAATTATAGATTCAGCCTTTTCTAAAAAAGTTCTAGTTGCTTCAGCTGGATATTCTGCTTGTGCTAACCAAATTTCTTGTTCTCGGGTCACTAAAGGGGCTTTATGATGGTTTTTCAACCTATTGTAAAAACTACCTTCTGTTATTCCACAATACTGAATATCCAAATCTCTTTCGTATTTACCTTTTCCAGTAATAATATATAACCCATTAGATTTTTGCTTATTTTCTAGAACTTCATCGAGAGTAAAAGGACCTTCCCAATTCAGAATTATAGTATGTTGTTCCATTTGTATCTCTATTAAAAAACCCCACTTAACAGTAGGGTTTTTTTCAAACAATATCAATAACTTTAATCACCCCTAACTCCTCTTTCTTACAGAGGAGAACACCCTCCTTTGGAAAAGGAGGGTTGGGGTGGATTTAACAAAAATCAAGCCACATTCCCTTCTAAGAAGTCCTGTGCAAAGCGTTGCAATACACCGCCCGCTTCATAAACGGAAACTTCTTCTTCGGTATCCAGACGGCAGGTGACAGGCACTTCCACAATCTGGTTTTTACCATCATCGGTTGAACGTTCAATCACCAAAGTCAAGGTCGAACGTGGCGCAATATTACCCACTACGCTATACAGCTCGGTACCATCCAGCCTCAAAGTCTTACGGTCTGTGCCCGGTTTAAACTCAAGCGGCAACACGCCCATACCCACCAGGTTAGTACGGTGAATACGCTCAAAACCTTCAGCAACAATTGCTTCTACACCGGCAAGACGTACACCTTTGGCAGCCCAGTCACGGCTAGAACCCTGACCATAATCCTTGCCTGCAATCACAATCAAAGGCTGTTTACGGTTCATGTAGGTTTCAATCGCTTCCCACATACGCATCACTTCGCCTTCCGGCTCTACACGCGCTTTTGAACCTTGCTTAATTGTGCCGTCCGAACGAACCACCATTTCATTAAACAGTTTCGGGTTTGCCAAAGTCGCACGCTGTGCAGTCAAGTGGTCGCCACGATGAGTTGCGTATGAGTTGAAATCTTCCTCAGGTACGCCCATTTTCGCCAGATATTCACCAGATGCACTATCCAATACAATCGCATTCGATGGTGATAAATGGTCAGTAGTGATGTTGTCACCCAAAATTGCCAGCGGACGCATATTGCTTAAAGTACGCGGTGCAGCCAATGCCCCTTCCCAATATGGCGGACGGCGGATATAAGTACTTTGCGGACGCCAGTCATACAATGGACTTGCCGCTTTTTCTCGCTCGCCCAAATCAAACATTGGAATGTAAACTTTCTTAAATTGCTCTGGTTTTACCGCAACTTTTACCAGCGCATCAATTTCTTCATCCGATGGCCAGATGTCTTTTAAGTAAATTGGATTGCCGTCTTTGTCTGTACCTAGTGCATCTTTTTCGATGTCAAAACGAATCGTTCCGGCAATCGCATAAGCCACAACTAAGGGTGGAGATGCCAGGAACGCCTGTTTTGCATAAGGATGGATACGGCCATCGAAGTTACGGTTACCTGAAAGTACCGCAGTGGCGTACAGGTCACGGTCGATAATTTCTTGCTGAATTTTTGGATCTAAAGCACCCGACATACCGTTACAGGTGGTACATGCATAAGCCACAATACCAAAACCGAGTTTTTCCAGATCATGCAGTACGCCTGCTTCTTCAAGGTATAAAGCCGCTGCCTTGGAACCCGGTGCAAAAGAAGATTTCACCCAAGGCTTACGGGTTAAGCCCAGTTCATTGGCTTTACGTGCCAATAAACCTGCTGCCACTGTATTACGCGGGTTTGAGGTATTGGTACAAGAGGTAATCGCCGCGATAATCACCGCGCCATCTGGCATTAAGCCATCGGTACGGTGTTCAACTACACCGGCAATGCCTTTTTCTTTCAAGTCAGATGTAGATACACGGGCATGCGGGTTCGATGGCCCTGCAATGTTACGGGTCACAGTTGAAAGGTCGAAACGCAACACACGCGGATATTCCGCCTGCTTCATGTCTGATGCCCAAAGACCAATTTCTTTGGCATAAGCTTCAACCAGTTTCACCTGCTCTGCTTCACGACCGGTTAAAGTCAGATAATCAATGGTGTTCTGGTCAATAGAGAACATCGCCGCAGTTGCGCCATATTCAGGGGTCATGTTGGAAATGGTGGCACGGTCACCCACAGACATGCTGTCTGCGCCTTCACCAAAGAATTCCAGATACGCACCCACGACACGTTCTTTACGCAGGAATTCAGTTAAAGCCAACACGATATCGGTTGCGGTAATACCTGCCTTACGCTGACCCACCAGTTCCACACCAATAATGTCTGGTAGACGCATCCAAGATGCACGGCCCAGCATCACGTTTTCAGCTTCCAAACCGCCCACGCCCACAGAAATCACGCCCAAGGCATCGGTATGCGGGGTATGTGAATCGGTACCGACACAGGTATCCGGGAATGCCACACCTTCACGGTTTTGAATCACTGGAGACATTTTCTCCAGGTTGATCTGATGCATGATGCCGTTGCCCGCAGGGATCACATCAACATTTTCAAAAGCAGTTTTGGTCCATTCAATAAAGTGGAAACGGTCTTCATTACGACGGTCTTCCACTTCGCGGTTTTTACGGAATGCATCCGGATCGAAACCGCCGTATTCCACTGCCAGTGAGTGATCGACAATCAGCTGGGTTGGAACAACCGGATTGACTTTAGATGGGTCACCGCCCTGATCAGCAATCGCATCACGGAGGCCTGCAAGGTCAACCAGTGCCGTTTGCCCCAAGATGTCATGACACACCACACGTGCCGGATACCAAGGGAAATCGTGATCTTGTTTACGTTCAATCAGCTGACGTAAAGACTGTTCCAGAATGGCAGGATCACAACGGCGTACCAGCTGTTCGGCAAGTACTTTTGAAGTATAGGGAAGTTTTGCATATGCGCCTGGCTGAATATCTTCTACGGCTTGGCGTACGTCATAATATTCGAGCTGGGTACCTTGCAGTGGTTTGCGGTAGTTGTTGTTCATAGCTTACCTGCCTCTTGAATCATTTTTTCTTTACTACGTAATTGTTGTTGCGAGTTACAATCGGTTCAACGGCATAGTACACCGCCGAAAACCCATTTCCCAAATCTTTTATATTTCATATATTTAGATATAAAAACAGGTGTTTTAGAAACATATTGTTACATAATTTTTGGGATATTTGCTCTAATCGTGCTTTTTTTGGAAAAATAGCGGGAAATAGGCCTCATTCTTTAGTATTAGATGTGCCTAAGCGAATACAAAAACAATCTTGTTCTGTAATATTTATCCCAATCGTTTAAGTAGATGTAAAGCTTATATTTTTTATATTGCATTCGCTCTTGTCAGGCATTAAAACCTAAAAAATAGCGTTAAGCTGCAAATCTGATGATCTAGCACTGCTTTGGATGCTTATCTTTTGAATATGCTTGTTGGGTAATACCTATTTTTTCATCATTCCATCATTCTAAACCCTTGGAATATCGCGTCACAAAAGATATTCAAATGACAAAAAAATGATAAAGGGTAAAAATAAAAAAATAGCCATTCTTGGCTTAGAGCAGCGTTTTTAAAGCTGTCGATCTTGTAGTTCACACATGGTCATTTCAACAAAACCACATTATCCTGAATTTCAGTAAAGCTAAGCAATCTGGGCTTTTTGTTTGCCTATCTGCCTGGCATGCTGCAAAATATCTACAATTAATGATTTGTGAAATATACCCAGAGGCTAATCATGGCAACGTCGACTGCTTTTATATCATTCACTTTAAATGGTGTAGATGCACAAAAATTCCTTCAGGGCCAAGTGACTTTAAATACCGAAGCCTTAGCAGAAAACCTGCCTCGCTATACCGCGATCTGTAGTTTAAAAGGACGTATCCTGTTTGGCTTATGGCTGAAAAAAATCAATCCGGAAAGTTTTGAAATTGTCGTCACTGCTGACCAGGCAGAAGAATTTGCCAAGCACATTAAAAAGTTTGGTGCATTCTCAAAAATGAAACTGGAACAAGCGGGTCAAGTATTCCCTACACTAAATGGCGATAGCACCGATTTTTCTACCACTGAAACCGATATCGCTGCTTGGCAGCTTCAAGCCATTGAAGCAGGTCAGGCCTGGATTGAAGCGACAACGGCACAAGAATTTCAGCCGCAAGAACTGCGTTTACATCAACGTGAAGGTGTACATTACGACAAGGGCTGTTACTTGGGTCAGGAAATTATTGCACGCCTCTGGTTTAAGGCCAAACCAAAACACTGGTTGCATTTGGTTCAAGGTACCGGTGATGTTCCTGCTGCTGCAACACAATTGAATAATGATGTAGAAGTGGTCAACAGCATTGCTGTGGATGGCGGCTATAAAGCCTTAGTCGTAGCGAAACCTGCTGCGCTTGAAGAGCTGGGATTACAAGTGCTAGATTTGCCTGAAGCCTTAAATGGCGAGGTGGCACGTCCACAATAATATTCAAGTTGAGCAATCCCATTAAAAAAGCCTCCCGAATCGGAGGCTTTTTAAAATCACAAATTAAAATCGTGAAAAAGTTTGTTCATGTCTTTAATGACATACTCTTTAAAATGGAATGCACGCGCATGTTTTGCATCAATACGTGCAGTCTTTCCCTCATGTTCAAAGATATAAACACCATCTTCTTTGCTCACCAAAAAGTTTTTGCCTAATCTCATCAACAATGCATCAAATTTATCTTCATCTGGAATGCTTTCATCCAGATTAATCTGATCATATGCCCGTTTAATACCTTTGATGAACATTTATCTACTCACACATTGATTCAGCCGCGATTTAAACAAAGTTTGACTTAAAAACAAAGTAGCGTTTACCTGTTCTGCATTTATATCTGGTTCAGTGCGTTATAGTTTTAAATTTTAAGATGCTAAACAATACATGTACAAAGCTCTTCAACAACTTAAGGCTAATTTAAGCTCGTCGGCCCAAAATTTACCCAGTAGTGATTATGTAAATATCTATGAAATTTTATTGCAATGCACAAATCATGTATTTACATTCACATAAATAAACTTATGATGTTGTATGAAGTGTTCCACATCCATTTTTAAACACATAAATGGAATTATGTGCATGTTTATAAAAGGTTTTTAAAAATATGAAAAAAATTATACTTGCTAGTCTTATTGCTTTGTCTTCAAATCTAGCGATGGCTGAAATGGCAACCAAGTCGGTTGATCCTGCATTTGCTAAAGTAGAAACACTGGTTAAAGCCAACAATATGAAAGGCGCTTATGAAGAACTTGATAAATTAGCCAAAACTGGGAATGCACAAGCACTTTATAATTTGGCCTACCTGACCCAAACCGGTCAGGGCACAACCAAGGACGAGAAAAAAGCCATCAAGCTATATCAAGAGTCTGCAAACAAAGGCTATCCGGTGGCGAACTATGTATTAGGCAAAAACTACATGACCGGCACTTTAGGTCTTCCACAAGATACAAAAAAAGCCAAACAGTATTTAGAAAAAGCATCTAAACAAGGTTTTGATGATGCCAGTGTAGATTTGGCAGTGTTGCTGTTTTCTGAAGCTACGCCAGCATCAGATAAATTGGCTTTGCAAAAATTAAATCCACTGATCAAAAAAGACAATTATCAGGCCATTCATGCCAAAGCTTTATATGACATCAGCCAGGGTTTTAAAACCAAAAAAGAAGAGCCAATTAAGCAAGGCTTAAAGAGCATTCAGGACTTGGCACAAAAAGGTTATATTCCGGCTTTAATGGCCGTGGGTAACATGTTTGCAAACGGTAAAATCGTTCCGCAAAACCTACCAGAAGCGAAAAAGATTTTTGAGGCTCTAGCCAAAGAAAATATACCGCAAGCGAAAGAATCTTTAGCTGTGGTGGATAAAATGATTGCTGATCAAGCCAAAAACCCACCTAAAGATGCAAAGAAAAGCTAAGCACTGAAAATCAAAAGCCCCAATCTCGGGGCTTTTTTTATAGGTGTGATTTTGTGGTTATTGAAGTCAGCTAAAACTTTAAGCCCACCAGACAGTAATTAAAATGCTCACTACAATGAATCCAAAAATGGTGCTCATCAATAAGGGCGTTAAGGTTTTCTCATTTAAACCATAGGCTTGACCTAATATGCCAAAGATGGTCGGCATCGGTAAAGCGGCTATCAGGGTTCCGGCATAGACCATTTCCTGACTGACATCGGTTAAATAACTTAAACCCAGAAACATCAGCAAAGGCATGAGCAGGTTGCTGGAAATCACCAGATAAAAGCTTTGCATATTGACGTATTTTAATGTCAATCCCACCATTCCCCCACCAATCGAGAACAAAGCCAAAGGCGAGGCAGTTTGCCCCAATAGAGCCAAAACCTGATCCAATAGTTTAGGAATATGAATCTGGAACACGGCACAGGCTATCCCCAGCATCACGCCCATAAATAAGGGGTTTTTTAATAAGGTCAGTACCGTGCCCTTGATGATTTGTGCAAGGTTGGCTTTTTGCGAAGTTCCGAGTTCTGCCAAAATCAGTACAACTGGAATAAGCAGTACACTTTCAATGATCACCACCAAAGAGGTATAGGTCATCGCCTTTTGCCCCATCAGCAAGGTCAATACTGCGGTACCAATCAGCCCGGTATTCGACATGGCCGCACCCAGCGACAGAACTGAAGACTGCGAACGATTATTTTTAAAATAATGTGAAACAATAAAAAATGCCGTCACATATAAAATAAAAGTCACGCCACTATAGACAAAGAAGTATTCTGGATACCAAATTTCATGCAAATCTTTTGCGGCCAAGGATTGAAAAAATAAAGCAGGTAGCGCAATTTTAATGACAAAAGCACCAATGCTATTCACCTGTTCTTTTGTTAAAAGCTGCAACTTTACCGAGAGATAACCTAAAGCTAATAGAAAAAAGATCGGTACAATGACCGCAAAGACCATATTGAAATTGTCCTTTCAATCAATGAAATAACAGGGTCAGGCCCTGATCAATCAGAGCCTTCAAGTGAAACATTCAAGCTAAATTTAGAGATGTGTTATTAAAAAGCACGAAACAACGCTTTTAATCCATGCGGCTGACAACGCAAATATTGCGGTGCGATTTGAATATTTTCACCCAATTCTGCTGCAGCATGCCATGGCCAACGCGGGTCATACAGCATAGCACGAGCAAGGCCAATCGCATCTGCCTGCTCATAATGTAAAATGCCTTCAGCCTGCATCGCTTCGGTAATTAAACCCACGGCAATCACAGGAATGTTGACCGCCTGCTTAACAGCATGGGCGAATGGAACCTGATAATTGGCTTCCAGGTGGATGTTTTGATTTATATGCAAACCACCACTCGACACATGAATATATACTGCACCGAGTTGCTCTAGAGCCTTGGACAATCCAACCGATGAGGCCACATCCCAGCTGTCCTGCCCTTCCATCCAGTCTGTTGCAGAAATACGTACGCCTATAGGATAACCTTCTGGTACTGCATTTTTCATCGCCTGAAAAACTTCCAGGGTCAAGCGGATGCGGTTCTCGAAACTGCCGCCATACTCATCGCTACGTAGATTCGATAACGGCGACATAAATTGGTGCAGCAAATAGCCATGCGCTGCATGCAATTCGATTAAATCAAAACCGGCATCCACAGCGCGCTTGGCAGATTCAGCAAAGTCTTGAATTATTTGCTGGATTTCATCCTGCGTCAATGCATGCGGTGCATGGTCGTCCGGATTAAAAGGAACATCACTTGCCGAAACAGTCTGCCATCCCTGAGCATGTTCAGGTGCAAACTGCCCACGGCCCGCCCAAGGTTTATCAGTTGAGGCCTTACGCCCAGCATGAGCTAATTGCACGGCAAAAGGCATAGGCGAAAGTGTCTTTATTTTTGTCAATAATGCCTTGATCTGATCACGTTGCCTATCATTCCACAGCCCCAAATCGGCATAACTGATGCGTCCTTCAGGTTGCACTGCAGTTGCTTCGACAATACATAAGCCTGCACCAGACAAGGCATAATTTGCCCATTGCTGTTCATGCCAATACGTCACTTCTCCCTGTTCTGTTGCCGAATACTGGCACATCGGAGCAATCACGATTTTATTAGTTAATTTTAATGAGCCAAATTGAATTGGTTGAAATAATAACGACACTGTTACCCTCTTAAAAAGCTTTAGTTATGCTTAATCCTGCGCTCCAGTTTAAACCATCCGCTGGTTCAAAAAAGCGCCCATTCCCATCATTTACAATCACGGAACCGACATAGTTTTGATCAAATAAATTATCTACCCGGGCAAAAGTACGGACTTTCCAATCGACCTGTTTCCAGACATAACCGGCATTGGCCGAGACGACACTATAGCTTGGTGCAGCATCGCTATTTGCATCATCGACATAGACTTTATCCATATAGCGTACATCCACACCTGCATTAAATCCGGTTTCCGGTTGCCAGCCCAAAGCTGCAAAAGCCTGATTTTTGGCGATGCCTGGAATCTTGGTTCCCTTCTGCACAGTGCTGTCTGGAATCGCCGCATCAAAAGTGGCATCAATAAAGCTATAACTGGCTTCAGCCTTTAAATGTTGCCACAAGTTTTTATTCCAGGACAGCTCTAAACCTTGGCGCAAAGTTTGATCTGCATTTTTATAGGTTGCCCGCCCATCAATGGTGCCTGCCGAGACAATGTCATCTTTAGTTTTGGACTGGAAAATGGCGGCAGTAAAATGACCTAAAGGGTTTTGACTTTTTAGCCCCAGTTCATAGTTGTCACTACTGGCAGGTTTTAAATTGAAATTCATGCCATCATTTGCGGAATAGGCCATTTCAGTAAAGGTCGGTGTTTCAAAACCTTTGGCATAGCTGGCATAGGCATTGAACTGGTCGTTGATTTTCCACGTTAAAGCGGCTGATGGTAAAACCTTGTCATAATCGGTCTTACCGCTGTCATCCGCATTGCCTGCCACAATATAGTGATCTTTAGACTCATAATGCACATTGCTATAACGTAGCCCGGCATCCAACGTCCAACTTGGCAACACATCCCAAGAGGCTTGTAGATAAGGGTCTAAGTTCCATAAAAGATTCTGTTCATCACGGCGTAAATTACCTTTTACGCCAAACTGCCCATTGGCATTAAAGTTTTCATAACCTTGACGGTCTTCATCCATATAATCGAAGGCCAGACCTGCTGTCAGGCGTGTATTTGGTAAAAGATTCTTTCCAATCCAGCGGATATCTGTACCATAATAGCCACGGCTAAAATCTATCACACCACCTGCATGGCGCGGATTATTTTGCGGCGCTTGAGGAATCGATTGATATTGTGTGACTTCACGATGCCCTACATAAGCCATGGCATACAGTTCATGCTGATCAGTGACTGGTTTTGACCAGGTCAGCCCGGTCTGGGTTTGATTAAGTTCCTTGCGCACGTCATAGATATTGTTGGCATCATTGACCTGTTTAGGATTGGCTTGCCACTGTTGTCGGGTTAGGCCTTGCGGATCATCCGCATTGATGTCGACATGATTCACAATCCAGTTTAGCTTGGAGCCATCTGCTAAGTCCCAGCTCAGTTTGGCATTGCTTAAGACTTTATTAGCAGCGCTATGATCACGGTAGCCATCGGTATCGAAATAAGATGAACTGACCTCATAGCTCGGCTCACCGGCTTGATCTGCACCGCCTTGCAGTACCACATCGGCACGACTTTTATGATGACTACCGCCTGAATAACCCACTTCAATGGAATCTTTGCCTTCACCCTGTTTGGTCGAAGTTAAAATTGTACCGCCAGATGAGTTGCCATAGAGTGAAGAAAATGGCCCACCCAGTACTTCAATATGGCTCAGACTGCTTAAATCGATATTTGAGGTTTGTCCCTGGCCATCCGGCATGGTTGCTGGAATTCCATCAATATATAAACGGACACCACGCACCCCAAAGGTTGAACGTGCGCCAAAGCCACGCATAGAAATCTGCAAATCCTGCGCATAGTTTTCACGATTATTCAGTTGTAAGCCCGGTACACCTTTTAATGTTTCAGAAAGATTTACCCCTAAGTTATTTTCATTTTGCTTTTGTTCAACACGATAGACCGATGCAGGCGTTTCAAGCCATGCGGTATCTGTTCGGGTCGCTTGAATTTTTATTGTGGGAAGTAAAACGGGTTCCGTAGAACCTGTTTGTGCATATAAGCTTTGGCAGATACATGCGGTCAAGCAAAGCAAACTTGTATTCAAGGAACCCCGAAGATATTTACTTTGCATAGATCGGTACCTGCTTTTTAAATTAGAAGATGATTTTTGATCCTAAGCCTAATACAAATGCATTATCGACATTATTGGTTGAACCCGGGTTAATCACGTATTGTAAATTTGGACGAATCATTAACCACTTGGTCGGATAATAGCTATAGTTCAATTCCACATTATATTCCGCACTGGCATCAAATACAGGGTTTGTTACACGATCGTTTACATGTACCCGGTTTACCGCTAAACCAAGAATATCGTTCGGCTGTGAGTCGAATAAGCCAATATATTTCACGCCCAGTTGCTGTGAATTATCCACTTTATTGGTGGTGCGATCATGCCAGGTAAAGTTGGCAAAACTATGCAAACCTTGCTTGCCAGAACCGGTAGAAGTCAATTGCTGCTCTACAGCCAACCAGCCTGCAAAGCTACGGTCTTCGCCAACAGTGCCTTTTGCATAAGCAACATCATATTGGTTTTTAGCTTCATCGGCCGTGTTGTACATACCACCTACACGGTAACTACCCGGTAAACCATTCACCAATGATTTAGGCGTCCAGATCACTTCCACAGGAATAGTGACACCATCTGCATTGTCAGTATCCAGATTCCAGCCGTGACGTTCCAAAGCATTTTCAGGATTAAATTCATATACACCCACTTGTGCCGCAATTTCAGGAGTCGCCTGGTATTTCACGCGACCACCCCATTGCGCAACCGGGGTATTCATCCAGATATTGCCTTGCCATTTACCCATTTGTGCTGCACAGAAAGCATTGCTCTGGAAATCACAAGCCATCACGTTAAAGTCCATCCCCATGCCTAAACGGCCGACTTTCACGCTGATGCCTTGTTCTTTAAAATTCTTTTCAATCGACAATTCGCTTAGACGAGTTTTTTGGTTGCCACGACCAAAGTTAGCCTGCACATTGGCAAGTTGCGGTGCAGCAGGATCTTGCAAATCATCCAGCGTTGTACTTTGGCCTTGGCGTGCGCTGACTGCAGCACGAATCGTTACCCCATCCCAGCCTGCCAGTTTTTCCATATCTAGCGCCGAGCCTAACCAGAGTTGGCTGGCTACTGTTGCAGCATGATCTTCATGACGACCACCTTCTGCCAGATAAGCAGCATCTGCAGCAATATTGGCATCAAACTTCACCCCTTGCCCGGCCAGTTCGCTACGTTTACCGTTCCAGTCGCCCAATAAATACTGACCATTTAGATCAAATGCTTCAGCGGCTTGAGTTTGGGTCATGGCAGCCAACATAAATGCAGGTAATAGAGCTAGACTAAATTTTTTCATGAGAGAACCAGAATATGGGAAATTTTTAGGTAAAAATCAATTCATTGAATTGACATTATTATGTGAAAATTACCTAATTTTTAAACTCTTATCTCAGCTTTTTTTTTATCACTTATTCAATAAAAAGTTATAAATTAGTATAATTAAAAGTATATATGTTTTTATTTTTCATTATTTTAAGTAACCAAAATTTCAACAAAACCACCTAATCTTTGATCTGCTATTTAATTCAACCATTTGGTTTATTTTTAAACTATTTATACATTATCAAAAAACCAATAAAAATGAGGCTTTACCCAGCCTCTTTATAATCAGTACTTGCATTCACTGACTTACAACCCGATATTAGCTCTAAATACGCACCATTGAACCGCATATGCCCGAATTACCTGAAGTCGAAACCACAAAAACCAGTTTATTGCCTTTGCTTGATCAAGCAGTAATTTCCGTAAAAGTCCGGGAATCACGCCTGCGCTGGCCTATTCCGGAAGATATTGAAAAACTCAACGGGCAAAAATTAGTCAAACTGACCCGTCGCTCTAAATATATTCTGGCTGAATTCGAACACGACAGCATGCTTTGGCATTTAGGCATGTCGGGTAGTTTTCGCCTGTGTGATCCCCATACGGAATTGCGTAAACATGATCATCTGATTATTCAATTTGAAGGTATTGAACTCAGATATCATGATCCGCGCCGTTTTGGCTGTATTTTATGGCTTGATCAAAACTCGCAAACAAAACTGATTGATACTTTAGGCCCAGAGCCGTTAAGTGAAGCATTTAATGCCGAATATCTGGCTGAAAAATTTAAAAAGAAAAATGTCGGGGCCAAAGTTGCGATTATGGACAACCATATTGTGGTCGGTGTGGGTAATATTTATGCCACTGAAAGCCTATTCAATTTAGGCATTCATCCTGCACAACCCGCTTCCAGTCTCAGTTTTCAGCAAATTGAACAGTTGGTTGTAGAAGTTAAACGGATTTTAAAACAGGCCATTGACCTAGGTGGATCAACCTTACGTGACTATAGTAATGCCATGGGTGAAAATGGTTATTTCCAGCAAACCCTGTTAGCTTACGGCCGTGCCGGTGAGATGTGTGTGAACTGCGAAACCACTTTGGAAAATTTAAAACTGGGACAGCGTGCATCGGTATTTTGCCCGCAATGTCAGCCCTTAAAAAAAGTTAAAATAGCCAGTCAGAAAGCCATTAAAGGAAGCAAAGCATGAAATCTGCCATCGTTCGACATATCCTGGTTAAGGATAAAGTGCTTGCTGAACAGCTAAAAAAGAAAATTAAGGATGGGGCTGATTTTGCCAAAATTGCCAAACAGCATTCCACTTGTCCATCGGGTAAAAAAGGTGGTGAACTGGGTGATATCAAGAAAGGACAACTGGTAGGCCCGATTGATAAAGCCGTGTTTACCTTGCCTGAGCGTGAACTGCATGGGCCGATCAAAAGCCAGTTTGGCTGGCATTTACTGGAAATTAAATTTCGGATGGATTAGTCATCAACCCCTTCCTCCTCTTAGGAGGTGAGGAATATATTCCGCAAGGGAGAGGTAAAAATAAAAAACGGCACCCAAAGTGCCGTTTTTTATTTACTTGAAATTACAGGGGTGGACGTTTTTTCAATTCATCACGAATTTCGCGAAGCAATTCGATATCGGCTGGGGTAGTTGGTGTTTCCTCTACCGGGCCTTCTTGTTTACGTAAGCGGTTCATAAATTTAACCAACCAGAACACCACCCATGCCAATAACAGGAAGTTAATCAGGATGGTCAGAAAATTACCATAGGCCAAGACATTTACACCTTGTGCCTGTGCTGCCGCCAAGGTAGTTGCATTGTTCGGATTATCACCGAGGACCAGGAACCAGTTTGAATAGTCAACATCACCACCGAGAATCCAGCTGACCAACGGCATGATGATATCTTTTACAAATGAATCAATAATTTTACCAAATGCACCGCCAATGATCACACCGACAGCCAAATCCATAACATTGCCTTTGACAGCAAATTCCTTAAACTCTTGAATAATACTCATGACTTTCTCCAGCTTATCTTGATGCTATTCTTTATTAAAATATTTTGAGAGCTGTATCGCACTATAAATGTGAGGTTAACAGCCTATTATTTCTTGTAATTTACTTGGAATTTAACATCTTGAACATATTGATTTTCCAATTATAAACAAAAAAAATGCTACCACTGACGTGATAGCATTTTTTCAATCATTTAAATCAGTTCAAACTGATTAAATCATTATTTACCAGAACGGTTACGTTTACGTTCATTTTCAGTCAAGTAACGCTTACGAATACGAATTGACTTAGGTGTTACTTCAACTAATTCATCATCTTCAATGAATTCAAGTGCCTGTTCAAGCGTATATTCAACAGCAGGAACTAGAGTTAACGCTTCATCAGTACCAGATGCACGTACGTTGGTTAACTGTTTCGCTTTAGTTGGGTTAACTGTCATGTCGTCAGAACGTGAGTTAATACCAATGATCATGCCTTCGTAAACTTCTAACTGAGGTTTAGCGAATAGACGACCACGGTCTTGCAGTGTGAACAATGCATAGCCAAGGCAAGTACCTTGAACCATAGAAATCAACACACCGTTTTGACGTTTCGCAACAGTACCTTGTTTCATTGGACCGTAATGCGAGAAGCTAGACGTCATGATACCAGTACCAGAAGTCATGGTCAGGAATTCAGAACGGAAACCGATCAAGCCACGTGAAGGAACAGTAGCTTCAATACGGATACGGCCTTTACCGTCAACTTCCATATTGGTCATTTCGCCTTTACGGTGACCCATTTGTTCCATTACAGCGCCTTGGTGCTGTTCTTCAACGTCAAATGTAACGTTTTCATAGGGTTCTTGTTTTACGCCATCAACTTCTTTCAAGATTACTTGTGGACGAGATACGCCCATTTCGAAGCCTTCACGACGCATGTTTTCAATCAGAACTGAAAGGTGAAGTTCACCACGACCAGAAACTTTGAAACGGTCTGGAGAATCAGTATCTTCAACACGTAATGCTACGTTATGAATCAATTCGCGATCTAAACGTTCACGAATGTTACGTGAAGTTACGAATTTACCTTCTTTACCAGCAAACGGTGAGTTGTTTACCTGGAATGTCATGGTAACTGTTGGTTCATCTACAGAAAGCGCTGGAAGTGCTTCAACAGCTTTCGGATCACAAATCGTGTCAGAAATGTTAAGCGCATCGATACCTGTTACACAAACGATATCGCCTGCAGAAGCTTCTTCAACGTCAACACGATCTAGACCATGGTAACCCATGATTTTTAAGATACGGCCGTTACGTGTTTTGCCTTCTTTGTCGATCACAGTCACTTGTGTATTCAATTTAACTGAACCACGTTGAATACGACCAACACCGATAACACCTACGAAGCTGTTATAGTCAAGTGAAGACACTTGCATTTGGAATGGACCATCAACGTCAACTGCTGGTGGTTCAACGATGTCTACGATTGTTTGGAACAATGGAGTCATGTCGTCAGCAAGTTCTTCTGGAGAAGGACCAGCAACACCACGAAGACCAGATGCATAAACAATTGGGAAGTCTAACTGTTCGTCAGTACCACCAAGGTTGTCGAACAAGTCGAATACTTGGTCAATTACCCAGTCAGGACGCGCACTTGGCTTGTCGACTTTGTTAATAATCACGATTGGTTTCAAACCGCGTGCGAACGCTTTTTGCGTTACGAAACGAGTTTGTGGCATTGGACCTTCTTGTGAATCCACAAGAAGAAGTACGCAGTCAACCATCGACATTACACGTTCAACTTCACCACCAAAGTCGGCATGTCCCGGGGTGTCCACGATGTTAATGCGGTATTCAGTGTTAGTACGAGCATCAGTCCATTTAATTGCAGTGTTTTTTGCAAGAATGGTAATACCACGTTCAGACTCGATAGCGCCCGAATCCATGACACGCTCGATCTCACCCGCGCGATCGCCAAGAGCACCTGATTGTTGCAAAAGTTTGTCTACAAGAGTGGTTTTACCATGATCGACGTGCGCAATAATGGCAATGTTACGGAGAGTTTTAATATCTGACATGTAAATTCGATACGTATTAAATTTGAGGGCAAATTATACAGAAAAAACTAAACTTTTAGTAGTGACAGTTTATTGACAGTTACAAGTTTTTTTGGCTATTCGCCTTTTTTTGGGTTTGTAAACGCGTGTAACTCGATTAGAATAACGCCAAATTGCTGCTGTACCTTCCTTACATGTCTGATTTAAAAAACTCTCCCGAGCAACAAAATCGTCTTGATTTGGTCTACGGATTAAACGATCGACCTAAACCATTTATCGCTTTTTTGGCTGCTCTGCAACATTTACTTGCGATTATTGTCCCAATTGTCACGCCCGGATTGCTGATTTGTTTAGCGCTTGGCGTTTCAAAAGAAGACACTAATATGATTCTTTCGATGTCTTTGGTGATCTCAGGGATTGCAACCTTTCTACAATGCAAAAAAGTCGGCCCTTTTGGCGCAGGCTTACTGATTGTTCAAGGAACTAGTTTCAACTTTATCGGTCCTATTATCGGGATTGGTTCTGCTATGGTCGCTGCAGGTACGCCGGTTGAAGCGGTGATGGCTTCTATTTTTGGTGTGGTGATTGCAGGTTCATTTATTGAAATGGGCGTTTCACGCATTTTACCTTGGGTAAAACGACTGATTACTCCGCTTGTTACAGGTATTGTAGTACTGCTGATTGGTTTAACCTTAATTAAAGAAGGTTTAATCAGTATGGGTGGCGGTTATCAGGCCATGGGTGATAAAACCTTTGCCAATGCAGATAACCTGATCATGTCATGTACCGTATTGGCGATTATCATTGTCTTGAACCGTGTCCGTATTACCTGGGTAAAAAGCTCAGCCATTCTGATTGCCCTGATTATTGGTTATGCCCTTGCCGGTTTCATGGGACATCTTGATTTTTCCGGCTTGAAAGATGCACCATTAGTACAAATTCCAACCCCAATGCACTTTGGTATAAGTTTCTCATGGAGCTTGTTTATTCCAATGGCATTCATTTATTTGGTGACCTCACTAGAAGCGATTGGTGATATTACCGCGACCTCTAAAATTTCCAACCAGCCCGTAGATGGTGCGAAATGGATGGAACGTATTAAAGGTGGTGTATTGGTCAATGGGGCTAACTCATTCCTTGCAGGTATTTTTAACACTTTCCCAAGTTCTGTTTTTGCGCAAAATAATGGCGTGATTCAGCTTACTGGGGTGGCGAGCCGTTATGTGGGTATCTGGATTGCCGCATTATTGGTCATTCTGGGCTTGCTGCCTGCTGTTGCTGGCGTGATTCAGGCTGTGCCACAAGCCGTACTCGGCGGCGCAGTCATGGTGATGTTTGGTGCAGTGGCTGCCTCAGGTATTAATATTCTGTCAAGCATTCATCTTGACCGTCGTGCCCTACTGATTATTGCCATTTCTCTGGCACTCGGTTTGGGTGTTGCACAAGTCCCACAAATTTTGGAACATCTTCCAGAATTATTCCGTAACATCTTCAGTTCAGGTGTAGCGACTGGTGGTATTGCCGCATTGCTCTTAAATATTATTCTTCCTGAATCGAAGAAATAATTTCATTTCAGCATCAACTCTGCCCAGCATTGTCTGGGCAGAGTTTTTCAATGGCGAGATAAAAAATGGATCCAAGAAGTGAAGTTGTCATTCGACAGCATGAATATCTTTCTGGACGTGTGCTTTTAGTCAATGCACCGACTGATGATTTACTTTCCAATCTAGAGAAAGACATCACCCCATGTTTGTGGACATGGAATTATAATGAATTTCAATATTTTCAGTCACAACAGCCCGCTGTACATTTTGGCGTAGAGCTTCCTGAAGGCAGTTTTGACCAGGCCATTATCTTTGTACCGAAGTCCAAAGAACTGTTAAATTATGTCCTGCATAATGTCGTCAGCCGTCTAGGTTTAGGGGCTTCCATCTTCCTGGTGGGTGAGAAGAAAGGTGGCGTTGAGCGTGCAGCCAAACAGCTGCAGCCTTATGGTAAAGCCGTCAAACTGGATAGCGCACGCCATTGCCAGTTATGGCAGATGACGATTGAATCGACGGTTAAAGAAAAAGCTTTGGCAGATTGGGCCCAAGAATATACTGTTAGCACACCAAAAGGTGATCTCAGCATTTGTGCCCTTCCCGGCGTATTCAGTCAAAATCGTCTGGATGTCGGTACAGCGGTATTTTTACCGTTTTTATCGCAAGTCACTTCAGGTAAAATTGCCGACTTTGGCTGTGGTGCAGGGATCATCAGTGCTTATTTGGCCAAACTGAATCCCAAAAACCGTATTTTTGCCATGGATGTTGACGCATTCGCATTAGCCTCTACCCGCATGACCTTTGAAAAAAATAGCCTATCACCAGAACAGCTGGAAATTACCGCTGTGACGGGTATTGAAGACGCTCCTCTTTTCTTGCATGCCATTGTCAGCAATCCGCCTTTTCATCAAGGCATTCATACCGATTACAATGCCAGTGAAAACTTGTGCAAGACTTCACGACGTCATTTGAAATCGGGTGGCGAATTATGGATTGTGGCAAACCGCTTTTTAAATTATCCATTACTCATTGAACAAAGCTTTGGTCAATGTACCACCAAAGCAGATCAACAAGGTTTTAAAGTGCTGTTCGCTAGCACTGAAAAAAATCTTAAGGAACAACGATGAGCGAAACTCAATCTGCACATTTACAGCGTAAGCTGGGTGCACGTCATTTGAATATGATCGCCATTGGTGGTTCTATCGGTACAGGCTTATTCCTGGCTTCTGGTGCAACAATTGCCAATGCCGGTCCGGGCGGTGCTTTACTGGCTTACTGTCTGATTGGCATCATGATTTATTTCCTGATGACCAGCCTGGGCGAGCTTGCAACCCACAACCCAACTTCAGGTGCCTTCTTTACCTATGGCACCAAATATGTCGAAGGCGGTTTTGGATTTGCATTGGGATGGAACTATTGGTACAACTGGGCCATTACCGTTGCATTTGAACTGGTTGCAGTTCAGTTCATTATGAAATTCTGGTTCCCGGATATTCCAGGATTCTACTGGAGTGCCATTTTCCTTGCCGTTATTTTTGCTATTAACTCACTCTCTGTAAAAGGCTTTGGTGAAACTGAATTCTTATTCTCTTTGGTCAAAGTCATTGCCATCATTGTGTTTATTATTATTGGTATTGCCATGATTGCGAAAATCATGCTGACGCCAAACATGGTGACTTTTGCCAACTGGACTAAAGGTGATGCACCATTTGTTGGTGGTTTGCAGGCCATGATCGGTGTCGCCATGATTGCCGGATTCTCCTTTCAGGGCACAGAGATGGTGGGTGTGGCTGCGGGTGAATCGAAAGATCCTAAAAAGACCATTCCAGTAGCCATCAAGCAAATTTTCTGGCGTATTTTATTGTTCTATGTGGTGTGTATATTCATTATTGGTACGCTAGTGGCTTATGATGATCCACGCCTGTTACAAGCGGCAGCAAGTGAAAACATTACCCTTTCACCTTTTACCTTATTGTATGAAAAAGTCGGTTTTGCTTTCGCCGCAGGTTTAATGAATGCCGTAATCTTAACTGCGATCCTGTCCGCAGGTAACTCAGGCATGTATTCATCCACCCGTATGCTGTTTGACATGGCACGCAAAGGCAGTGCACCAAAAATCTTTGGTAAACTAGATTCGCGTGGTGTACCCATGAATGCACTGTATGCCACCACAGCAATTGCCGCGCTTTGCTTTCTCACCACTTTTATTGGGGAACAACAAGTATTTAACTGGTTGTTAAATATGTCAGGCATGTGTGGTTTTATTGTCTGGCTAGGCATTGCCATTTCACATTACCGTTTCCGCAAAGGTTATTTGGCACAGGGTTATAAACTGGAAGATTTAGCGTATAAAGCCAAGTTTTTCCCGTTTGCGCCTTGGTTTGCGTTTATTCTTTGTACCATTGTCGTGTTGGGACAAAATTATCAAGCTTTCCTTAGCGGTGACTGGCTTGGCATGTTATCTACTTATATCAGCATTCCATTATTTTTGGTGATTTGGCTGGGTTATAAATGGAAAAACAAAACCAAGTTGGTTTCTTATCAAGACATGGATGTTAAGCCCATGAATCCTGATCAGGACTAACTCTACTGTTGTCATAAAAAACAGCCTTTTGGCTGTTTTTTATGTTTATGATCCTCAGTAATGTGCCAAAAATTCTTTCAAGGCAAAGCTGACTTCATTTTTATGGGTGGTACATAAACCATGCGGTGCACCCTTAATTTGCTCTTCTACCCCATGTTTTAAAAGTTTGACCGCCTGCTGACTACAAATTTCTGGCGGTACAATTTCATCTGCTGTTCCATACATAACCAAAGTAGGTACAGTAATCTGGGTTAAATCTTCACGTAAATCTGTTTCTGAAAAAGCATGGATACAATCGTAATGTGCTTTGATTGACCCCTGCATGGCAATACGCCAGAAATTTTGTATCACCCCTTCTGAGGTTTTATTTAATAATTTGTCGTAGCCATAAAATGATTTAGCAAAATCCAGATAAAAATCGGCTCTATTGGCCAATAAATTGGCACGCATTTCATCAAATACGTTTGAATCTACACCGTCTGGATGATCCTCTCGCTTAATCATCAGAGGCGTTACCGCGGCAATGAGCGCGAGTTTAGTCACCTTTTGCTGGCCATATTTTGTCGTATATCTTGTTACCACTGCTCCACCGGTAGAATGTCCGACTAAAGCAAACTCGGTTAATCCGAGGTGTTCAATAAGTTGATGCAAATCTTGTGCATATTGATCAATACTGTGCCCTGCCCAAGGTTGACTTGACCTTCCATGACCACGTCGGTCAAATGCAATCACCCGATAGCCATGTTCAGCCAGAAATAACATCTGGTCTTCAAAAGCATCACTCGATAAAGGCCAGCCATGGGAAAAGACCACCACAGGACCATCGCCCCAATCCTTATAATAAATCGAGGTTCCATCTGTTGTTGTTAACATCTGTGTCATTTTTTCACCCTCTTTTTATTGTGTATATGGGTATTTATTAGAACAAGATCAAAATAAAACTGTGTATTAAACAAGTTATGCTTATGTAGCACGCAAAAAAAAGCAGCCTTGCGGCTGCTTTTTTTAAATCAGTTCAATAATAAATTATTGAGCTGCAGGAGCTTGTTGAGCAGGTTCTGCAACAACTGTACGGCTACCAGAAATAGTCGCGAATACACGACGGTTCATAGCACGGCCTTCTTTAGTGTTGTTGTCAGCAATCGGTTGATCCCAAGCGAAACCTTGAGTAGACAAACGAGCTGGATCTACATTGTATTCATTTACAAGTGAAGATTTAACAGAGTTAGCACGAGCTAAAGATAAACGTTCGTTCAATGCACGTGGACCAGTGTTATCTGTGTGACCTTCGATGCGAGCAGTAGCGTTTGGATATTCAACTAACTTCTCAGCAACTTTAGCGATTTCTGGTTTGTATTGGTCTTTGATGTTTGATTTGTTTGTATCAAAGAACACGCGAAGTTCCATGTTAAGGTCTTCAGTCAACTCTTGTGGAGCTGGTTGAACTGGAGCTACAGGCTCAACTGGAGCAACTTCTACTACAGGAGCAGCAGGCTTCAAGTGACCGCCAAGAACTACGTTAAGACCAGCTAAAGCTGTATAGTTCCAGAATTTTTCGTCGAAGTTATAAGTACCACGAGCTTCAGTACGTAGAGATAAAGCATCGTTTAAGCGCCAGAAAGCACCAAGACCAGCGTTACCTAAAGTACCTTCTTCGTCACTATGGAAAGCAACATCATCGATGTCATATTTGTAATGACCAGCACCTAACAATACATAAGGCTTAATTTTGCTGTCATAGTTTTTAGTGATCAAATCAGAAGTAGCATAGAAGTTACCATTGATTTGAGTTTGTTTGTATTCTGAACCAGCAACGCCAGTACCGTCTACATCACCTTTAACTTGGTTATATTCAGCTTCAAAACCTAACCATGGAGTTAGTTCTACACCAACTGCAGCACCTACAAACAAATCGTCTTGTAGTTCAGGACCATTTGTTAATTCGCCATCCTTACCGCCATTATTGTGTTGGGTGTCTTGCCAAGTATAACCCAGCATTAATGGAGTAATAGTTACGCCTGCGTTTGCAGCAGCTAAAGGAGCAGCTACGAGCATTGCCAATGCAATACGACTCATTTTCATGGATTTATCCTCCAGAGATAACAATTGTTGTTCAAGCTCAAGCCTTAAGTTTTTACTACCCTGAGATAGGCTTTTTTATACCCCAGTTTTATTCTTAAGCTAGTCACTTTGAATCATACAAACACTTTATTTTTTTTCCAAGTGCTTGATAATTTTAATCAAGTAAATTATTGACAAAATTACTTACAATTTCCGTTGTAATTCGGTAATTTTTTACTCAATTTATTCTTATGAATAGCTTATTGTCACTTGCAAATTATTTTAACAGCTTTCTTATAAAGTTGAGAAATAAATCTTACCCGCAAAAAAAACAATTAAAAAACAAAATATTAATAACACACATAATTAAAAAAAAATATATTACAGGATCACTTTAAATGCTTTTTCAAAACAAAAATGGCTTCACGTTGGTTGAACTCATCGTTACTTTGGCAATTTTTGCCATTCTGGCGACCATCGCTTTACCTTATTTTCAAGATATAAAAGCCAAACAGGAAGTCAATACCACTACCAATAAACTAATTTCAACGATTCAATTGGCCAAATCTCAAGCCGTTCTCTATCATAGCAATGTGGTGATATGTCCAAGTCAAAATAAAGTGAATTGTCAAACAAACCAATGGACTACCGGTTTACTGGTTTTTTTCGACAGCAATAAAAATAGACAAATTGATACGGGTGAAAAAATTATTTATACAGAATCTACCGATTTAAAATATGGGCACTTAGACTGGAAAGGAACTTTGAGTGTTCCCAGCTTAACTTTTCAAGCGGAAAATGGCTTGCCCATAGGTTCAAATGGTAGTTTTTATTATTGTTCAATGGTTTCTGATCATCACCAAAAACTGGTTCTGAGTGCGATGGGACATATGCGGATAGAAAACCTATCGAGCTGCTAAAAAACTTGTCAGTCTAAAGACGTAGAGCAATCCCACTTTATTCCTGCTCATTTTTCAATATACTGCTTAGGCTTGGAAAATAATTCCCTAAAAAGTCAATCTCGGAGAAAAACAATGACAGACATCGTAATCGTAAATGGGGCACGTACTGCAATGGGCGGCTTCCAAGGTAGCTTGGCCAGTATCACAGCTCCTGAACTTGGCGCAGCATGTATCAAAGAAGCGATTGCACGTGCTGGATTACAAGCAACCGATGTCGAAGAAGTCATTATGGGCTGCGTGCTCCCTGCTGGTCTGAAGCAGGGACCAGCCCGTCAGGCAATGCGCAAAGCCGGCTTACCTGATTCAACTGGTGCAGTGACTATTAATAAGTTATGTGGTTCTGGCATGAAAGCGGTGATGCAAGCGGCTGACATGATAAAAGCCGGTTCTGCTGAAATTGTGGTTGCAGGTGGCATGGAATCTATGACCAATGCACCATATATCCTGCCTAAAGCACGTGGTGGCTTCCGTATGGGGCATGGTGAAATCAAAGACCATATGTTCCTGGATGGTCTTGAAGATGCCGAAACAGGCCGCTTAATGGGTTCATTTGCACAAGACACGGCAAATACACGTGGCTATACGCGTGAACAAATGGATGCCTTTGCGATTCGTTCATTAGAACGTGCACAAAAAGCCGTAAACGAAGGTTACTTTGCCGATGAAATCGTGCCTGTAACCGTATCGAGTCGCAAAGGTGATGTGGTGGTTGATAAAGATGAACAACCCTTTAACGCGAACATTGCCAAAATTCCAACGCTTCGTCCTGCATTTGCTAAAGATGGCACCATTACGGCTGCCAATGCCAGCTCGATTTCAGATGGTGCTTCTGCGCTTGTACTCACCTCGAGTAAAAAAGCTGCTGCGAAAGGCTTGAAGCCTCTTGCAAAAATTGTGGCTTATGCTTCAAATTCACAGCATCCCTCAGAATTTACCATTGCTCCAGTCGGTGCCATTCAGAAAGTTTTAAATAAAACTGGTTGGGATGCACAAGATGTCGATCTTTGGGAAATTAACGAAGCATTTGCCATGGTGACCATGTGCCCAATGGATGACTTCAAACTTGATCCAGCTAAAGTAAACATTAATGGTGGTGCATGTGCACTCGGCCATCCGGTGGGTTCTACCGGTTCTCGTATTATCTTGACGCTAATCCATGCACTTAAACGCACTGGCGGCAAAAAAGGGATTGCTACCCTGTGTATTGGTGGTGGTGAAGCAACTGCAGTGGCGATTGAGTTGCTTTAATTGTTTTGAAGTCTCCCTGTGTTAAAGAGGGAGACCGGAATATCCCCCCTCTCTCTAACTCTCTCCCTGAGGGAGAGAGCATAAGAAAATCCCTCAACAGAGGGATTTTTTTATGCTTACACTTTTTTATATTTTCATCATCAAAATTTAAGCTGAAGCCTGCTAAATTAGAACCATCAAAAACAACAACAAAGGCTTATCATGCAACTCAATCATTATCTGAATTTCCAAGGTGAAACCGAAGCTGCCTTTAACTTTTATAAATCAGTTTTTGGTGGTGAGTTTTCCAATCTTACCCGTTATGGTGAGTTGCCAGCGCAAGAAGGTGTCACGCTATCTGAAGCAGATAAAAATCTGATCCTGCATGTCTCACTACCGATTAATGCATTTACAGAACTGATGGCATCCGATACCAATGATCAATTCTGTGCACAAAATAATACCGTTTTCACCCAAGGTAATAATCACTATATTTCAATCAATCTGAATGCCCATGAACAAGCAGAAGCAAAACGTTTATTTGACGCGTTATCTGTGAATGGACAAATTGAAATGCCATTAGACAAAACTTTTTGGGGTGCGCTGTACGGTGCATTTACCGATCAGTTCGGCATTAAATGGATGGTGAATTGCCAATTAGAAGCAATGTGATCTCAATTTTTTATTCAAACACGCATAAAAAAGCCGGAATCAATCCGGCTTTTTTTAACATCTGCTTAAAACAATCAAGCACCTGTTTGATAATGGGCTTTTTCAACTGCAGTTGAAGCTTGGTATGGGTTAGTAAAGTCGCCTAAACCAGCCGCTGCGTCCTGAATGTCTTTACCTTCTTTAATCACGAAAGTATCGAAACCAGAACGCTTCATGTAGTTCAACACGTCTTTGAATACATCGCCAGTTGCACGTAGTTCGCCTTGGAAACCTTGACGGCGAAGAAGCGCTGCAAATGAATAACCACGGCCATCGTTAAAGCCGGCAAATTCGATAAAAATTGCATCTAACTGGTCAAGCGGAAATTCATGGGTTTCAGGAGAAGCATCTACAGTGATGTAGAGTGCTTTTTTGCCTGACACATTAGCAAGCTGGTCTAACTGTTCAACAGTTAGAACCATGTCACCTTGTGGTAATACGCCATCTTCACCAATAAGCTGGTAGGTATTGTCTGCAATCGTGCCATCTTTAGAGAGCACTTGTAGTGCGGTATTAAGCATATGCACGCTCCTTGAATGGTTGAATGCCAACACGGCGGTAAGTATCGATAAACTCTTCACCCTCATTACGCAGGTCAAGATAGGTATTTAGAATTTCTTCCACTACATCTGGAATACGGTCTGCTGCAAATGATGGCCCAAGGATGTCACCAATTGAAGCATCGTGGTCCGCATTACCACCCAAAGTGATTTGGTAGAACTCAGCGCCTTTTTTGTCTACACCCAAAATACCGATGTTACCGACATGGTGATGACCACAGGCATTCATACAACCTGAAATGTTGAGATCCAATTTACCTAAGTTGTAAATAGTATCCAGATCATCAAAACGTCGTGAAATCGCTTCTGAAATCGGAATTGATTTTGCATTCGCCAATGAACAGAAATCACCGCCTGGGCAGCAAATGATGTCAGTCAAGAAACCAATGTGCGCACGAGCAAGATTGTGCTGATCGAGAATTTGCCACAATTCAAACAGGTCTTTTTGTGGCACATCTACCAAGGCAATATTTTGTTCGTGTGTGGTACGGAACTCACCAAATGTGTACTTGTCTGCAAGATCTGCAATCAGGTTCATCTCTTCAACCGTCATGTCACCCGGTGCGATACCGGCACGTTTCAAAGAAATCGTAACAATACGGTAGCCTTGCACTTTATGAGCATTGGTGTTGATGTTGAACCACTGCTTGAACTTCGGATGCGCTGCAAACTGTTCAGTAAAGTCTTCATCGGCATAAGCTTGATAATCAAATGGCGTGAAGTTTTCATCCATTTTTGCCAAGGTGTCTGCATCGATTTTTAAAGTTTTTACAGTATGTGCAAATTCAGCTTCAACTTTTTCTGCAAATACGGCTGGCGTTAAAGCTTTTACTAAAATCTTAATACGGGCTTTGTATTTGTTGTCACGGCGACCGTGCAAGTTATACACACGCAGTACTGCTTCTAAATAAGCAATCAAATCTTCACGTGGCAGGAAGTCACGAATAAAGCTACCAATCACAGGGGTACGGCCCAAGCCACCACCGACTTTGATTTTATAGCCGATCTCGCCTGCTTCATTACGCACGATGTATACACCGATGTCATGGAAGGAAGTTGCCGCACGGTCAGTTTCTTCTAATGCAGAAACCGCAATTTTGAACTTACGTGGCAAGAAAGCAAATTCCGGGTGGAATGTAGACCACTGACGAATCAATTCACAGGTCGGACGTGGATCTGCAATTTCACCCGCAACCACACCGGCATACTGGTCAGTGGTGGTATTACGGATACAGTTACCTGAAGTTTGAATTGCATGCATCTGTACTGATGCAAGTTCTTGCAACATGTCCGGTACATTTTCTAGTGCAGGCCAGTTAAACTGAATGTTTTGACGTGTTGAAACGTGTGCATAACCACGGTCATAGTCTTTGGCTAATTCCGCAATTTTACGCAATTGTTTTGAATTCATCAGACCATAAGGTACTGCAATACGCAACATTGGCGCATAACGTTGTACATAAAGGCCGTTTTGCAGACGAAGCGGACGATATTCATCTTCCGTCAATTTACCTGCTAAATAACGTTCCGTTTGGTCACGGAACTGTGCAACACGTTCATTGACCAGTTGCTGGTCAAAATCAGTATATAAATACATGGCGTACAGCTAGTAGTTTCTATTATAACGGCGGACAGCATAACGAGATTTGATCTATCAACAAAATGCGTTTTTTACATATTTAATAGCGGTTTTATTGATAAGTGTGCCAGATCTTCACAGATATAAAGCCATTCGGCCTTTTTGGATTCATTTCCAGTGATATTGCTTATTTTATTTATTCTTTAGCATTTATTTTCATAAAAAAAAGCCCAACGAATTGGACTTTTTAAATTTAACCTAAATAACCCGAATCGCGGATAAGGTTTTTTCTTTAAAATCATAAAATAACTATAATTTTATGATTAATTTGAATCAGTTTTTAGTGTTATCAGATCAAATCATAGGCTTTTTTATGCTCAAACTGATGGATAAGTCTCAAGATGAATGATCTCACTTCCTTAAGCAGGATTCGGGTTAAATAGGCAGTTTATTTTTTATCGGGTAAGGCATAAGCAACCACTGAGTCACCCATCTTGGTACCGAATGAACCATGACCACCAGCCATGATTACCACATATTGTTTACCATTGGCTTCATAAGTCATTGGAGTCGCCTGGCCACCTGCAGGAAGACGACCTTTCCAAAGCTCATCACCGTTGGTGACATTGATGGCGCGGATGTAATTGTCCTGGGTTGCACCGACAAACATCAGATTACCCGCAGTAGAGATTGGACCACCCAGCATTGGTACACCCATTTTGAATGGAGGCAATGGAATAACCGGAAGACTGTCACGGATGGTACCGATACGACGTTTCCAGGCCACTTTATGGGTATTTAAATCGACACCCGCGACAAAACCCCAACTTGGTTGTTTACAAGGTAGGCCAAATGGAGAGAGGAACGCGCTGATTTCAACACCGTAAGGCACACCATACATTGGCTGTACACCAGCTTCGGTACCTGCACCTTTAGCAGTTTTAGGACGGTTTGGATCTTCAGGGATCAGTCTGGACACAAATGGCAAGCCAATCGGGTTCATCAAAGCAATTTGACGGTCTGGGTTGACCGACATACCGCCCCATTCAAACACGCCCAGGTTACCCGGGAATACCAAAGTGCCATTTTCAGAAGGTGGTGTATAAATACCTTCATAGTTCAATTTCTTGAAAGATACACGGCACATTAACTGGTCAAACATAGTGGCACCCCACATCTGTTTATCGGTTAATTTTTCTTTCGGTGCCATGTCAAAATCAGAGAACGGTTGAGTTGCTGAATAACGTTCGCCTTTGGTTTGCGGACCGCGTTTCACCGTTTGTGACACTGGACGCTCAGTAATCGGCACAATTGCTTTACCGTTACGACGGTCAAGCACAAAGGCATTCCCTGTTTTCGTCAATACATAGATGGCAGGAACGATGTTGCCTGATTTATCTTTAATGTCAGCTAAAGAAGGTTGTGCTGGTACATCCATATCCCATAAATCATGATGGGTGGTTTGGAAATTCCAGACCAACTTACCGGTAGATGCATTCAGCGCAAGCATTGAGTTGGCATAACGTTCATCTAACTCGGTACGGTGACCGCCATAAATATCAGGCGTACCTACACCGGTGGGCACATAGACAATATCCAGTTTTGCATCATAGGCCAAAGGTGCCCATGCATTTGGAGAGTTGTGAACAAATTTTTGACCCGGTGCTGGAATCGCATTTGGATCTTCTGCACCTGTATCAAACACCCAAAGCAGTTCACCGCTATTCACATCGTAACCACGAATGACACCAGAAGGCTCTTCGGTCGAATAGTTATCGGTGGTTGAACCGCCAATAATAATGGTTGTACCCGTAACCACTGGCGGAGAGGTCGGGATATAACCGCCTGGGTATGGAAATGGCATATCTTTTTGCAGATCCACTTCGCCATTGGTACCAAAGTCAGAACATGGCGTACCGGTTTGCGAATTCACCGCAACCAGACGACCGTCATTGACAGGTAGAATCACTTTTTGAGGACATTCAGCAGAGGTGGTTTTCTTTGCAGCTAAACTGGTTTCAAAACCAGCCGTATTGTTGACATCAAAATAAGAGACACCACGGCAAGTTAAATGCTGATAGGTATGATCAGCTTTAAGTTTAGGATCATAGGTCCATTTGGCCTGACCTGTTACAGGATCAAGTGCAGTCAATTTTTGGTGAGTTGTACACATGTACATATTGTCACCGACTTTAATTGGCGTGACCTGATTGGTGGTTTCAGCTGAGTCGTTTGCAGTTTTGAATTCACCAGTGTGATATTCCCAAGCCAACTCCAAGTCTTTTACGTTTTCAGAATTAATTTGTTTTAATGGAGAATAACGTAAACCAGACTGAGTACGGCCATAAGCTGGCCAGTCAGCATCTGCTACACCCGGAATGGGCTGCGATGTTGCAGGCTGTTTGGCGCTTAACTCACCCCGAATTTCTTGAGGATCATTAAATACCGAGTAGATCATTACAGCAATGGTGATGGCCAATGTGCCTGTAAGCGCCAGTTTTGCGCCTTTAGTATTTTCAAATCCGCGAGTCGCGGCAGGAATCAGTAATAAAAGACCAAAGACACCTAAAATGTCCAGACGTGGTGCGAGCGCAAAGAAGTCAGAACCCACTTCCCAAAGCCCCCAAACCACAGTACCCAATACCAGCAATGCATAAACCAGAAGTGCCGAACTTTTTAGTCTTTGCAATAAAACTGCAGTAACGATGAAGAATAAACCTGCAATAATGTAGTACCAAGACCCACCCAACACTGCAAGATATATTCCTCCGAGCAGCAGCACTAAACCGAAAATGATGGCAACTACAGCCAAAACCGTTTTTAAAACTGAACCTGAAGAGGGAGTGCTCATATTGACCACCTATTTTTAAGATTCTTTTTAAAGCTCATACCTAAATTTAAATATGAGCACCTTTTTTAATTTTTAGATTTTAAATATCTGAATTAAATCAGCCTTTATAAAGAGAGGTGTGCTCCAAGCATCTCATGATAAAATCCAAGTACTTATCATCTAGAAACTAGAACGCGGTTTGGAATTTAATACCGCCAACCCAGGCATTTTCTCCATTTTTATATGCACCCACCTGGTGGATATATTGAACATTGGGACGAATGGTTAGCCAGTTTGTGGCATGGATACCGTAATAAATTTCGGCATTGTATTCTTCATTTTGTAGACCACGGACATCTACATTATTGTTAGCGATGTTTGCATCATTGACATCATCATTGATATTGATGCGAGCTACACCGACCGCAATCTCATCTTGAGGACGAGAATCCATTAAACCTTTATAAACCAAACCAATATTTTGCATGTCGCTAACTTGGTTTGTGTCAGTATCATGTACAGTTAAGTTTACAAAGCCACTCAAGCCACGAGAAGCATCGCCGTGATGAGCAGTCAGTTGCTGTTTGGCAACCACCCAGCCACCTTGATGATGATCTTGTTGATTGGTGATGCTACCGATGACAGCTGCAACTGCAGTACTGTAGTAATAACCGGCACGGTATTCACCCGGAAGTTTTGCAGCACCGAGTTTCGGTGTCCAAACCACTTCAGCTGGGATCATCGCGCCATGAGAACCATCGGTGCTTAAATTGAAGCCTTTACCACGCTCTAAGTTTTCAGGGTTATATTCATAAGCACCGACTTGTGCATACACTTCCGGAGTCAGGTTGTATTTCACCCGTGCAGCCCATTGGCTGACTGGCCAGTTGTACCATTGATCACCGACCCAGTTACCCACTTGTGAACCACAAAGCGCTAGGTTCTGAAAATCGCAGTCGAAGCTGTTGAAGTCTTCACCTTCACCAAAACGACCGACTTTCACGTCTAATTTTTGGTCCAGAAATTTTTTCTTGATCCAGAAGTCAGTTAAACGCCAGGTTTGACCACGGCCCCATACTTCTTGTACTGAACTTTTATGACCGGTCAAGGCATCGGAAGTTTGAGAGAGTGAACGACCATTCCGTTCGGTCACGGTAATTTGCGCTTCAGTGTCTTGCCAACCTGCAATTTTCTCTAAGTCTAAATGAGCACCTAAAGCGAATTGATCGGCATATTCAGTGCCATGACTTGAATGGTTCTTGGAGTCCAGCAGCGTCGCCAGTTCACCTGTGTAGCCAAAGCTGAAATCGTAACCTTTAGCTTGGAGCTCGCTACGTTTACCATTCCAGTCGCCAAACATCCACTGGCTTTGCGGGTCAAAAGCTTCTGCTGCATGTACTGTTGAAATGACGCAGCTTAGGGAGATTAAGCTCACACCCAAACTAAATGTTCTACTTAATTTTTTCACAGTAGATCACCTTTATATTATTTTTTTGTAATATTTATGCTACTCCTGTTTTTCTGTAACCTTGGGCACAAATTGTTAATACATTGTTTTTAAATTTTAATATTTTAATCGCCTGTTAAAGCTACCACTTTCCAGTACCTAAACGCTGCCCCACATGCAGATATTCTGTCTTTGAACGTGAAAACTTGATTGGACAAGCCAGCTGTGTTTCAGTCTGTTGACTTGCTTCATCCAGCGGGACTTCAACCACCCATTGTCGTTCTTGTGCCAGTGTGGAATGTAAGGCTTCATCCAGATTTAAAACCGGCTCTACACACACATCCTGATCGGCAAAGATCACTTGCCACTCTTGCCAAGTTTTCGATTGAATCTTTTCCTGAAGCGCCCGTTTGACTACTTGCTGATCTGCCGGGTCAAAGGAAGCACCTTTTTCGCTTAGTAGCGGCAAGTCTAAAATTTGCGCCAGTCCCGACATAAACTGGGGTTCCAAACTTCCAATCGATAAATAACGGCCATCCTGAGTCTGGTAATAATCGTAGAAGGTTCCGCCATTTAAATGCGACTGCTGCGGATATTGTTTGGTATTTCCTGCCAATGTGGCTGCTGCGGCCATATTATTTAAAGTGGCTACACAATCAGTCATGGAAACATCAATATATTGCCCTACGCCGCTTTGCTCGCGCTCCACCACGGCAGCCAGAATTCCAATCACGGCGTGCAAGGAACCGCCTGCAACATCGGCAATCTGGATGCCCATCGGCGGGGGTCCACTGTCCTGCCGACCGCTATGCCCTGCCACCCCCGATAAAGCTAAATAATTAATGTCATGTCCTGCCTTATCTTTATAGCTTCCGGTCTGGCCATAGCCGGTAATCGAACAATAGATCAGCCGGGGATTCAGGGCTGCAAGCGTGGCATAATCCAAGCCCAGCCGTTGCATCACTCCCGGCCTAAACTGCTCAATGACAATATCGTATTCAGTAATCTTCTGTTTAATCAGTTCGATACTCTGCGGATCTTTTAGATTTAAAGCGATAGACTGTTTATTACGGTTTAAGTAACTGTGTGCCGTCGCCTGTCCATTGGCATAAGGCGGTAACAGCCGAATCAAGTCTGGACGGGTAGGCGATTCAATATGGATCACTTCTGCCCCCAGGTCTGCCAAATATAAAGTCGCGAATGGACCAGGGAGCAAGGTAGAAAAATCAAGAACTTTTAATCCTTTTAAAGCCGTTGTCATATCCAGTTTTACTCTTTTTATGTTGATTTTCCATTCATCTTAGAAATATAAAACTAACAAAACAATGTCATGTTCAGCCATTTACCTTGATCATTTCGGCAATTTAAGATGTAAATAAGGTAAAACAACTATTGTAAATTGCCATCCAAATCATTTTTAGCGTCATTTAGGTCAACTGCAAGTGAATATAAAAGAGAAAGAGACTGAAGGATTTAATATGAGTCGCGATACCATCAGTATCCACTTTGTTAACGCGGCTCTAACAGGCGTAAAACGTCTAGGAATGGACGTCGAAACTTTATTGTCACATGTGGGGATTGAGGCGGAACTATTACGTCAGCCTAAAGCGCGTATTTCTCCAGAACAGTACACCCGATTTATTAAGATGTTATGGATGGTGACCCAGGACGAACATGTCGGCTTTGATGTACAGCCACGTCGTTTGGGCACTTTTGCCATTATGTGTCAGTTGATTATTCACGCGAAAACGCTAGGAGATGCCTTAGAGCTTTCTTCTCAGTTCTACAAACTGTTTGGCGATGATTGGGCGGTGACTCTAGAACGTGACAAACATGAAGCACGTCTGGTTCCGCAAATTCCAACAAGCATGGATCCTGATCATTTCATCACTGAAAGTATGCTGATGATTTGGCACGGTTTGGCATCTTGGCTGATAGAACGTCGTTTACCGCTTGAACGTGTACATTTTAGTTATCCACGCCCAAATCACGCTGAGGAATATGATGCGCTGTTTTTTGCACCAGTCATGCAGTTTGATATGCCTCGTACCGAAATTACCTTTGCTGCGGACTATTTAGATTTACCCATTCGTCAAAATGAAGACACGCTGGAAGAATTCCTCAAAGCAGCGCCGGCACAGTTGCTGGTCAAATTCAAAAACACCAACTCGCTGACCTCTCGTATCCGTGAAGTGTTGAAGAGCCAGATTGGTGAAGAAATGCCTACCTTGAATGATGTGGCATCGATGTTGTATCTATCTCCGCAAACCCTGCGCCGTCGTCTGGCTGCGGAAGGTAAAAGCTATCAGGGCGTTAAAGATGCCTTGCGTCGTGATGCAGCCATTCACCTGTTGCTCAATCCGGGCTTGACCCTGGAAGATGTCGCGCAGCAAGTCGGTTTCAGTGAAACCAGCACCTTCCACCGTGCATTTAAGAAATGGACTGGGGTAACACCGGGTCTGTATCGCCAGTTGCACGGTTATCACTGATCAACATCAGTAAATCTTTTTTAAGACTCTCTTGCCCAGGTTTCGACCTGGGCTTTTTTTATTAACCAAAAACATCATCTGACCTGAACCGTTCTCATCATTGCACTTCAAAAATTAATCATTACACTCAAGAAAGTATAAAAATTTTAAACGCATAAAAGGGACAGACTATGAGCGAGGCTTACATCATCGATGCCATTCGCACACCGCGCGGAAAAGGAAAAAAAGACGGTTCACTACATGAAGTGAAACCGATTAGCCTGCTGACCACCTTGCTGAATGAACTGAAAGACCGTCATCAACTCGATACATCTAAAGTAGATGACATCGTGCTGGGTTGTGTTACCCCGATTGGTGACCAAGGTGCCGATATTGCCAAAACTGCTGCCATTGCCGCAGGTTGGGACAATGATGTGGCCGGGGTACAGATCAACCGCTTCTGTGCCTCAGGTCTGGAAGCCGTGAACCTGGCTGCGCAAAAAGTCCGCTCAGGCTGGGAAGATGTTGTGGTCGCTGGAGGAGTCGAATCCATGTCCCGTGTGCCGATGGGTTCAGATGGTGGCCCTTGGGCACTGGACCCTGAAACCAATATGGCCTGCGACTTTATTCCGCAAGGCATTGGGGCCGACCTGATTGCCACCATTGATGGTTATAGCCGTACCGATGTAGATACCTTTGCCGCAGATTCGCAAAAGAAAGCCGCAGCTGCACAAGCCAATGGCTATTTTAACAAGTCCGTCATTGCGGTAAAAGACAAAGCAGGCGTAACTATTTTAGCCAAAGATGAATTCATCAAACCTACCACGACAGCGGAAAGCTTGGGCAAACTCAATCCAAGTTTTGCCATGATGGGACAAATGGGTTTTGATGCCATCGCACTGCAAAAATACCCTGAAGTGGGTACAGTCAACCATGTACATCATGCCGGAAATTCATCAGGTATTGTTGATGGTGCTGCAGTGGTTCTGGTGGCATCAGGAAAAGCCGTGAAAGAACAAAATCTAAAACCGCGTGCCAAAGTGTTATCGACTGCACTTGTAGGCTCTGATCCGACCATCATGCTGACCGGCCCTGCTCCGGCTGCACGTAAAGCACTGGATAAAGCGGGTTTAACTATTGATGACATCGACCTGTTTGAAGTCAACGAAGCTTTTGCAGCAGTAGTGATGCGTTTCATCACTGAACTAAAAGTTGATCCTGCCAAAGTCAACGTCAATGGTGGTGCGATTGCTCTGGGACATCCACTAGGTGCAACCGGTGCGATGATTTTGGGCACACTACTGGATGAACTTGAACGTCAAGGCAAAAAACGCGGTTTAGCTACGTTATGTGTTGGTGGCGGTATGGGCATCGCAACCATTATTGAATTGGTATAAGGAGAACAAAAATGAGCGCAATTCAATTTGAAAAAAATGCCGATGACATTGTCATACTCACACTAGATTCTCCCAACCAGTCTGCCAACACCATGAATGCAGATTTCCGTGAAGCCTTGACTGAAACTGTGGAAAAACTAAAAGCCGATGACAACATTGCAGGCATTATCTTCCGTTCTGCCAAAAAAACCTTCTTTGCTGGTGGTGACCTGGATGAACTGATTCAGGCCACACCTGAACATGCCACAGAATTCTTCAACATGATTGAAGACATGAAAGCCAAGCTGCGTTATATCGAAACCCGTGGCATTCCTGTGGTTGCTGCACTGAATGGCACAGCACTGGGTGGCGGCTGGGAACTGGCATTGTGTTGTCATCAGCGTATTGCATTAAATGATTCCAAAGCAAAATTCGGCCTTCCTGAAGTCACACTCGGATTATTGCCTGGCGGTGGCGGTATCGTGCGTATGGTGCGCCTGCTTGGTCTGCAAAATGCTTTTCCTTTACTCATGGAAGGCAAGCAATTTGCTGTTGATAAAGCCAAATCTTTAGGACTGATTCACGACACAGCCGATTCTGAACAGGAACTTCTATACAAGGCCATTGCCTGGGTCAAAGCCAATCCGCAGTCTGTACAACCTTTCGATGTAAAAGGCTATAAAATTCCGGGCGGTACGCCATCTTCACCGGCGGTAGCACAAATGCTGGCGATTGCTCCTGCCATGCTACGTGACAAGACCAAGGGCTGCTACCCTGCACCTGAAGCGATTATGGCAGCTGCGGTAGAAGGCGCTCAGGTCGATGTCGATACTGCGCTAACCATTGAATCGCGTTACTTTACTTACCTCGCCACCGGTCAAATTTCCAAAAACATGATCGGCACCTTCTGGCATGGTTTAAATGCGATTAAATCTGGTGCCAGCCGTCCAAAAGACATCGCCAAATGGAAAACGTCTAAAGTTGGCATTTTAGGTGCTGGCATGATGGGTGCAGGCATTGCCTATGCCACGGCGTCCAAAGGCATTGCTGTGGTTTTAAAAGATGTATCTCTGGAGGCTGCTGAAAAAGGCAAAGCCTACAGCCAAAAGCTACTGGATAAAAAAGTATTGCAAGGTCGTTTAACTGCCGAGAAAAGGGCTCAGATTTTAGCATTGATTCAGGCAACGGCAGATGCTGCGGATCTGCAAGGTTGTGAGCTGATTATTGAAGCGGTATTTGAAAATCCGGAACTGAAAGCCAAAGTCACGCAAGAAGCTGAACAGTATTTGGCGGACAGTGGCGTGATGGCATCCAATACATCGACCCTACCGATTACTGGGTTGGCTCAAGCCTCTAAAAATGATCAGAGTTTCATTGGACTGCATTTCTTTAGCCCGGTCGATAAAATGCAGCTGGTGGAAATCATCAAAGGTCAAAATACATCCAATGAAACCCTAGCCAAAGCTTATGACTATGTGCAGCAAATTGGCAAAACTCCGATTGTGGTGAATGACAGCCGTGGTTTCTTTACCAGTCGCGTGTTTGGAACTTTTGTGCAGGAAGGTTTACGCCTGCTAGCAGAAGGTGTACACCCTGCCCGTATTGAAATGGCCGCACTGAAAGCGGGTATGCCTGTGGGTCCACTGGCTATTCAGGATGAAGTCTCTTTAACCTTATCTGAACATGTTGCGAATGAAGCGCGAAAAGCATTACAGGCTGAAGGCAAAGACCTGCCACGTTCAGGGGCAGATGATGTAATTCACAGCATGATTCACGAATTTGGCCGTAAAGGTAAAGCTGCAGGTGCAGGCTTCTATGACTATCCGGAAGGTGGCAAAAAACAGCTTTGGGATGGCCTGAAAAAATGGCAGCAAGACACCGACATTTCTGAACAGGAAATGATTGACCGCTTCCTGTTTGTGCAATCGCTGGATACTTTACGCTGCCTGGAAGAAGGTGTACTGGAATCGACGGTTGATGGCAATATCGGCTCTATTTTCGGAATTGGTTTTGCCCCTTGGACCGGCGGTGCGTTGCAATACCTGAATCAATATGGCCTAGAAAAAGCCTTGATTCGTGCCAACAGCCTTGAAGCTAAATACGGTCAACGCTTTAAAGCACCGCAATTGCTAAAAGACAAGATTGCCCAAGGCGAAAAAATTTAAACTTCATCTTGTAAAAAAAGAGAGGCGAAATGCCACTGCTGTCCCATAGTTGAAGTCCATGTGTTAGATTCGCGAGTGTGGCAGGGATGCCACACATTCCCCATGCCCTTGCGCTGCGTTTTAAAGCAGTGCTTAAAACTGGCTCAGGATGTCGTGTATGGGGAATAAGGACTTTTCTTGCGAACTCAAAATATATTTTGAGTTCTCATTTTGGTCTGTCAAAAGTAGGGTTCAGCCTACGCAAAGCCATTTACACTTCTAAATAAAAGACAAGGCTGTAAAAAATATAAATATCAAACACTTAAAGATAAAAAAATCATTATACTGATTCAATACTGAAATAAAATTCAAATTATGGGATAGCAGTGGGCAAAATGCTTCTCTTTTTTTGCACTTGAGCACGATGCTTTTTCAAGCCACAGAATCCCATCTGCTTTTGCTGGCTTTTATGTTATAAAGTTACATAAGTTTTAAATTTTTTTATTTATCCAGTGGGTAGACCTCTTATGACAAATCACTCTTCTCCTGAAAAATCACCTTGGGGTTGGAAAGCCGTTATTATTGTTTGTATTTTAGGCGCAGTATTTATGGGCATCTTTTATCTGGCCCTGAGCAATGACCCAGACTATATGCCAAGTCAAAAACGTAATCAGACGCATACCGCACACCAGCAGCAGTCTTCAGCTTCTGAACCTAATGCTGCAGAAATGAACATGACTGAAGCAGAACATGCGCATATGGCCGATCATGACGCATCTGCTGCCGCTGGTCACTGATTCTAGACCATAAAAAAAGCGAGATCATCTGTCTCGCTTTTTTTGAGTCTTATGTGATGATTTCTTTGATTAATCCAGTTTTAAATACATATCAATATGCGCAATGCCGCAATCCAGATATTCCTCACCCTGCACAGTAAAGCCAAGTCCTGCATAAAACTGAATGGCATGTACTTGCGAAGATAGTTTCAAAAATTTGCGCTGTTCATTCTTAGCTCGCTGAATGATCTGCAGCATCAACAACTTGCCAATGCCCTGCCCCCGATAAGATTTTAAAACTGCAACACGACCAATACTGTTATTTTGCAATAACCGCGCAGTCGCAATCGGTTGATCCTGATCATAAACCACAAAATGCAATGAGACGGCATCTTGCGCATCCCATTCGTCGGCAGCAGCAATGTTTTGTTCATGAATAAAGACCTGCTCACGAATCAATTTGGCATCATTGTGCAATTCGTCCCAACTGCCTGTGCGTATCGTAAATGGGGTCATCAACCATCATCTTCCTAAAAATAAAAACATCTTTTAAACTGCTTTATTCATTTTAAATTAACACTTACAGCCAATATCCTGCTGATCCCATTGATCATTCAGCAGCAATTCCAGGGAATGTTTTTGAATGCCATACATCTGTTTTAAGGCCTGAATCTGCGCCAAAACCTGCGGGTCTGGCGCTTGATAATCTTTGCGTTTGGTGGCCAGAATCATCTTGTTTTTACTGGTATGTTCCAGCGCCACAAACTCAAATACCTTGGTTTCATAGCCATACGCTTTGAGCAGCAAGGCACGAATGGTATCGGTCAGCATTTCGGCCTGCTGTCCGGCATGAATGCCAAACTGCAGCATCGGTTTCAGCACTTCAGGGCTTTTTAATTGTGGACGCAATTCTTTATGACAACACGGCGCGCACATGATCATTTGCGCATTTAAGCGGATACCGGTATGAATGGCAAAGTCAGTTGCCACATCGCAGGCATGCAGCGCAATCATGACATCCAGATGTTCAGGCTGATAGGTACGGACATCGCCCTGAAAAAAATCCAGTTGCTGAAAGTCTGAACGTTGCGCAACGCCTTGACAAAATTCCACCATTTTCGGATTCAGCTCGACCCCGGTCACAAAAGGAGTTTGGTCGTGTTTGGCCAGATAATCATATAAAGCAAAAGTTAAATAACCTTTGCCTGAACCAAAATCAACCACACGCAGTGCATGATCGTGTTGGCTAATCTGTTCCAAGGCGCCCGAGAAAATTTCAATAAATTTATTAATCTGTTTCCATTTACGCGCCATGCTCGGAATAATCTGTGTGTTATGATCGGTAATTCCAAGCGGTTGTAAAAAGTAACTGTCTTGATCGACATAGCGATGCTTGGTACGGTCATGGCCTTGCTGTGTCTCTGCCGGATTCACGGTAGTAGTCGCCTTTTTACTACTGCTCAGCAGGGCTTTCTTCTTATTTTTTTTCAGTTGCAGTTCTTCGCTCGTGGTAAACAAATTGGCCTGTTTAGATTGAGCCAACAGCGATTGCACCAAAGACACAGCTTCTGCCAAAGGATAATTTTTAGTGACATCTTGAGTCTTGTAACGATACAGACAGCTGAGCACAAGCTGGTTTTGCAGTGAAATGACTCGTAAGGTCATTTTCTCCAAATGCTCAAGTTCACCTTTATACTGACTAATAATCATTCGATCAAAACTATGTGTTTCAATGGCTTGCTGAAAGGCATCTAAGAATTTTTGTTCCTGAATAAAAGGAGAAGCCGGTTGAGACATACAAATCACTCGAATAAATGAAGCTATAGTTTAAAACTTCTTACTTTAAAGGTAAAACTGCATTATTATACAAATGTATTTTTAATTATAGAAAATAAATAATGACAACATCTCAGCTGCAGGCTTACGATCCACATGAAGAAAAAATTAATGCGATCAGTCATGCACTTGGCGCACTATTAGCCCTTATTGCCAGCATTTTTATGCTGATTAAAGGCAGCTATTTACCGCTCGGGCAATTTATCGGCTTATGCGTTTATGCACTAAGCATGATTTTACTTTTTTCTGCATCGAGCCTGTATCATTATGCAGAATCGCCACAACGACGCGGCTGGTACAAAAAACTCGACCACACTGCTATTTATTATCTGATTGCGGGAACCTACACCCCATTCTTGGCCATCGCCATTCCTACAGCTAAGGCCCATTATTTATTGATTGCACTTTGGCTGATTGCTCTTATTGGTACACTATTCAAGTTAATTTTCATCCATCGTTTCCAAAAAATTTCCCTGCTTGCTTATTTGGGCATGGGATGGATGGCTTTGCTGGTAATGGATGATATGCAACGCTTTTTAAGTGCTCAAGCTTTGACCTACTTAGTTATTGGAGGGCTTGCTTACACCGTGGGTGCATTGTTTTATGCCTTAAAAAGAGTAAGATATACCCACGCTATCTGGCATATTTTTGTATTAATAGGTGCAGGATCACAATTTCTGTCTATCTATCTGTACGTGATTTAACCCTCTCATTCTTCATTTCAGTGACCCTGAGCGAGTCGAGTAGAGACGGTTGTTCGTTGTTTTTTTAAGAAATTACGCCTTTTTTAAAAAGATTACGCTTTTAAAACTAAGTTTTTTTATTTTTAGTAAGTGTAAGGTCATCCATGGCGTCATCAAATTCTATTGTTGCTTCAGAAGAAGTAGCAACTAACTCAAAATTCCGCGTTCTTACTGCGAGTCTTGTAGGTACAACAATCGAGTTCTTCGATTTTTATATTTATGCAACAGCGGCAGTCATTATTTTTCCACATCTGTTCTTTCCAGCAAGCACAGATCCAACCACTGCAACCATTCAGTCTTTAGCCACCTTTGCGATTGCCTTTATTGCACGCCCGATTGGTGCTGCACTGTTTGGACATTTGGGTGACCGGATTGGTCGTAAAGCAACCCTGGTCGCGGCATTACTCACGATGGGTGTTTCGACCGTATGTATTGGTTTACTTCCAACTTATGCACAAGTTGGTCTTGCTGCCCCCTTATTGCTTGCTCTTTGCCGTTTAGGTCAAGGCCTTGGCTTAGGTGGTGAATGGAGTGGTGCGGTTCTTCTGGCCACTGAAAATGCACCTGAAGGCAAACGTGCATGGTACGGCATGTTCCCACAACTTGGGGCGCCGATCGGCTTTATCTTGGCTACCGGTTCTTTCATTACCCTTGGCGCATTCATGTCTGAACAGGACTTTATGCAATGGGGCTGGCGTATTCCGTTTATTTCAAGTGCTTTACTGGTCATTATGGGTTTATGGATTCGTTTGAAACTTCATGAAACTCCTGCCTTTCAAAAAGTATTGGATAAGCAAAAAGAAGTAAATATTCCGTTTAAAGAAGTGTTGACCAAACACTGGGGCATGCTCATTCTGGGTACGATTGCAGCTATCTGTACCTTCGTTGTGTTCTATTTGACCACAGTATTTGCACTAAACTGGGGAACCACCAAACTCGGTTACACACGTTCTGAATTTCTGGAACTGCAATTGGTTGCCACATTATGCTTTGCTGTATTCATTCCACTTTCTGCCGTTTTTGCGGAAAAATTTGGTCGTAAAGCCACATCCATTGGCGTATGTATTGTTTCAGCATTGTTTGGCCTGGTGTTCTCAAGCATGCTTGAATCTGGCAACACTATTATCGTGTTCTTATTCTTATGTGTTGGTTTGGCGATCATGGGCTTAACTTATGGCCCGATTGGGACAGTACTTTCTGAAATGTTCCCAACTTCAGTACGTTATACCGGTTCAGCATTAACCTTTAACCTTGCAGGTATTTTTGGGGCGTCTTTTGCACCATTAATCGCAACTAAGCTTGCAACGACCTATGGTTTATATGCTGTCGGTTATTACTTAACCGCTGCTTCTCTCCTTTCACTGCTTGCCTTCCTGGCCATTCGTGAAACCAAAAATGATGATGTAAACAACCAGGTTTAATCTCATTTCTGAATAAAAAAACCAGCGTTATCCACGCTGGTTTTTTTATATGTTTTTTCTCACTGCTTCAGATCTGTTCATCACTTAACATCTGTTGATAAAGCTCTTCAAAGACTTTTCGATCGCCACCTGACTGGTAATAACTGGGAACAATGTAAGTCACCAGCTGACGGTATCTTTCAGTTCCGTATAAGTGATCCAAGAAAGCTTCCACATTCTTTTCATCAATCCCAAAGGCCGTGATCAGTTGCTGAAACTTTTGATAAAACCTGCTGGCAAATTCTGGTGTATTGACCACATCGCTTTCGGCTTGTTGAAAAGCCTGTTCCAGAGCAATTAAACCCGCTTCAAGCTGTGCCGATTGAGGTTCTGTTAAAGCAAAAAACTGACCGACCTCTTCTGAAAAAGACATGCTCTTCTCCTATTCCGTTCTCATTGTTATAAAACAATCTTGTTTTACAGTATGTCAAAAATTGTTCCTGAAACCGATCTTCAAGATTTAAACCAATTCAATAATATCAATCGTCGGCGGTACCCGAAAACGAAACGGCACACCGACCAGCCCTGTACCTACTGTGACGAATACATCAGCATTTTGATGCTCATATAAACCTTTTTTATGTCCAAGAATGGAAACTTTTTTCATGATGTAATTGGTCAGCCAAGGCAGTTCCACCTGCCCGCCATGGGTATGCCCCGACAGCATGAGCGGACGTGTCGGTAATTGCGGTACCATATCTACCGTATCCGGATTATGTGACAAGATGACCCAAGGTTTGTCTTGCGGCAAATCTGGCATATAACGCATATCGGTTTTACCGGCCCATAAATCCCCCACGCCTAGCAATCTGAACTCATCGAATTCAATCATCTGTCCTTCAATATCAATCACATTATTGACTTTGAGCGCATGCCGCAACAGGTTTTGAATCGGTGGTCCCGGGTACTGCTCATCATGATTGCCATTGACTGAATACACCGGAGCATTGATGTTTTGTAAAATGGCCAGCTCATCTGCCAGTTTGTTTTCTGGTTCATAGGTCCAGTCCCCTGCCACCACCACCAGATCGGGATTCTGCTGATTGATTTTATCGACAATAATTTTCAGCTGACGTTCATGCCCGGAAAACAGTCCAATATGTAAATCGGCAATCAAGGCCAGTTTGACCGGACGCTGCAGGTTTTGTTCCGAATTGAGCTGATATTGCAGGGTTTTAACCCCGACCATTTGCGGTTCAATAAAGCGCGCATAAATCAGCACGCAACTCAGCAAGAAAATAAACACCGCTTGGTGAATAGAGTAATAACCACTCCAACCGGCAAATAAGCTAAAGAAAAATAATGGGAAAAGTAAATAAGATAAATAAAAGGCCAATAAATGTACAAAGGCCTTAAAGGGATGAATGGTTTCTGTCCGTGTCTGGCTTAACCAAGCCTGTGCGATACCCCACACCGCAAGCAGAGCGAAACAAATATAAAAATAAAAAGCAACTGCGTGCGAATCCCACATATTATCGTCTCTAATCATTACGATGATATTACATCATTCATCTATTACGATATTTATCTTTTCACAGCTGGCAATTATACTCAAACCAAATTTTGGTATCGTTTTACAATATATGACGCAATCTTCTCATCGACTTACACACTTAAATACTGCGAAATCATATAGATCTCATAGCTATAAAACCGCAGTATTACTTAGTTGTAGCCTGATTCTGGGGATTCCTGCATGTTCAACCCTGCCTAAACAGATTCCCCAACCGGTTGAATATTCATTCGACACCAAAACCGAACAGACTTCCCTAGCTAAAATCATTGTGCCGTTGAGGGAGCATAACCCGAATCTGACCGGTTATCATGTTTTATATGACCCGCTGGAAGCTTTGGCGGCACGTATCCATTTAATTGATAAAGCAGAAAAAACTTTAGATTTACAATACTACATTTGGGACAATGATAAAATTGGATCGCTGGCCCTACACTCCATCATTAAAGCAGCTGACCGTGGCGTAAAAGTTCGTTTATTGATGGATGACAACAATGCCAAAAAGATGGAAGGCATTTATCTGGCTCTCGATCAGCATAAAAATATTGATGTGCGCCTGTATAATCCTTACCGTTTTAGACATTACCGTGCCATGGACATGGTGCTGGATTTAAAACGCATTAACCGTCGCATGCATAACAAAAGTTTTATTGCAGATAACCAGATTGCATTAATTGGCGGTCGCAATATGAGTAACCAGTATTATAACGTCAGTGACAATTATCAGTTTTCCGATGTCGATGTGATGCTGGTCGGTGCTGCATCGGATGAAATTATTCATTCCTTCGATGAATACTGGAATGACGATTATGCTTTTCCGGTCAAACAAATAGTCAATCCAAGGCATTATTCATTACGCTTTGACAGTCTGAAGCAACAGCTGGAAGAGCACTATCAAAACATTACCGTACAGAATTATCTCGATTTAGCCACCCGATCGCATGCTTTTGAAGACTGGCTCAATAACAGTATTCAATTTGACTGGGTCAAAGCCGAAATCGTCAGTGATTCACCCAGTAAAATCAGGGCAAAGGCCAAAAAAGAACAACATCTGAATTTTCAGCTGATTAATCGTTTAGAAAAACCTGAACACAGTGTCGATATTATTTCCGCTTATTTTGTTCCGGAAAAAAAAGGCGAAAAGATGCTGAGTGATCTGGCTCAAAACAATATTAATGTGCGGGTACTGACCAATTCCTTTAAAGCCAATGATGTGGCTTTGGTGCATGCCTTTTATGGCAAATATCGTAAAGATTTACTCCAGAATAATGTCCAGCTTTACGAGTTTCTGTCTGTACCGGAAACCGAAAACCTGAATGCCAATACCAAGGAAATTGCAGAAAAAGCCAAAGTCAGCATCAAAGGTTTAAGCCGTTCCAGCTTGCATGCCAAACTCATGACCATAGATGAGAAGCAGGTTTTTATTGGTTCTTTTAATTTCGACCCACGTTCTGCTTATTTAAATACCGAAATTGGTGTATTGCTGGACAGTCCGAATCTGGCCAAAGCGATTCATTCCACTATGGATCAGAACCTGTCTAAATATGCCTACAAACTGGTGTTAAATGCCAACAATCAAATCAACTGGCAGATTAAACGGCATGATGGCAGCATCAAAACCTATCAGAAAGAACCCAAGATGAAATGGTGGCAAAAAGCAGGTGTTATAATGATTTCCTGGTTACCGGTTGAAGGCTTTATGTAAACCTTCATGACTGCTTGGCCAGAAGTGTTGAAGGTGTAGTCTTCAGTACTTTGTGCTGTAAGCGGGCCAAGCCTTCGATCATTTGATTTTGCACTTCCTGAGTTAAGCTTTCAACATTATGCCCTTCTACAGAAATCGCCGGCAATGCCATTAAATGTGCCGTTACTTTAGGCATTTCCAGCACTTTTTTGACATGTTCGGCAAAGCCCAGATCATCAATAAACGGCGCCACCGTATCCAGTTGTCCATCCTGATTGACATAGCAGATCAGGCAAATTTGCACCGGACGCTGGGCTTCAATCGCTGCACCTAAAATACGGCCATAGATTTTTTTAATTTTGCTGCCATCCGAAGTGGTCGCTTCAGGGAAAAACAATACCGGAATATCCTGTTTTAAAAAGCTGGTAATTTGCTCTTTGATTTTAATTGAATCCCCAGAACCGCGTTTAATAAATAATGTGCCACCGCCCTTGGCCAGTTTCCCCAGTAAGGGCCATTTTTCAATTTCCGCTTTTGCCAAAAAGAACACCCGGGCACCGGAACCTAAAACGGCGACATCCAGCCAGGAAATGTGATTGCTCACCCATAAGGCCGGTTCACGCGGAATTATTCCATGTACCTGAATTTCAAGGTTAAAAACCTTACACAACTCGCGGCAAAAATGCTGCACATAACGGGTATTACAGGGATTATTCGGATCTTTATATAAACGGTGACGATAAACCAGATAAAATCCTTGAATAATCGCCCCTAAAACAGCCACTAACTTTCTGCTATATAAGAAAAATTTAGACAGGCCATTTAACGAAGAATGTTCAGTTACAGAGGATTGATTCATAGAGGGATCACTAATTACCAGCTACAGCGTTTAATCATTTATTTTCTGCATTCTATACTGTTCATTTTAATCTTGCATTGATCATAAAAACCCAAATCGGCTATTTATTTTCTCAATTTAGCAAACAGAGTTCATAAATTATTTATTTCTATCATAAATAAAGAGATTAAATCATGCGCTGAAAATTAAAAACTAAATGCATATAAACCTGCATTCTTTGATGCTTTTAATCATTTACTCTGAGATTTCCCTCATCATAACAATGCGGGGTGGACTGAATATCTTGTTACGATGCTTTGCTAAGTTTTTGCTATTTTTCCCTCTCCCTGCTCATTTTCAACTAAAATGAAGTTTTAACGCAGTAGAGATCATATTTAGTGGAATATTTTGAGCAACATCAAGGGAGTGAACGAACAATCCTAGTGAGTGTATCGGTACAGCTGTTAGATGACCTTGATGCAGAAGAATTTCATTTACTGGCCCAATCTGCGGGTGCCGAAATTTTAGAACATATCACCGCTCAACGTATAAGACCTGATCCCAAACTGTTTATCGGTTCTGGCAAAGCAGAAGAAATTGCCGCTCTGGTACAAGATCTCGAAGCCAACCTGGTCATTTTCGATCATTCGCTGACGCCGGCTCAAGCCCGTAATTTAGAAAAAATCATGCTATGCCGCGTGGTTGACCGTACCGAACTGATTTTAGATATTTTTGCTCAACGTGCACGTACCTATGAAGGTAAATTGCAAGTCGAACTGGCACAATTACAGCATTTATCCTCACGTTTAGTGCGTAGCCGGAGTAATCTCGACAGTCAAAAAGGTGGGATCGGCTTACGTGGTCCGGGTGAAACCTTGCTTGAAACAGACCGCCGTTTACTGCGTATTCGCATGGGACAACTCAAAACCAAACTGGATAAAGTTCGCCAAACCCGCATGCAAGGTCGTGTTGCACGTCAAAAAGCCGCTGTGCCAACTGTATCTTTAGTCGGTTATACCAATGCCGGCAAATCCACCCTGTTTAATATTTTGGCCAAGAGCGATGTTTACGCGGCAAATCAGCTGTTTGCAACATTGGACCCAACACTGCGTCGTTTGGAATGGGACGGGATTGGACGTTTGGTACTGGCAGATACCGTGGGTTTCGTGCGTAATCTCTCGCATTCTTTGGTTGAATCTTTTAAAGCGACACTTGAAGAAACATTAGAAGCCACATTGCTGCTTCATGTGATTGATTCCAGCAGCCCGGATATGCTGGAACAGATTGAAGCCGTAGAATCGGTACTCAAAGAAATTGGTGCCAATGTGCCGGTACTTCGTGTCTATAACAAAATTGATGTGAGCGGTGAAGATGCCAAGATTGTCTATGCCAAACCGCATGTACCCGATCGTGTGTATGTATCAGCACACTCAGGCCAGGGTTTAGACCTGCTTCGTCAAGCGGTACAAGAATGTTTGATGGGGCAAATTCAAAGCTTCGAATTAGCGTTAAAGCCTGCATATGGCAAATTGCGTAACCAATTGTATGCCTTGAATGTCATTCAATCTGAAAATTATGATGATGTAGGCAATCTGCATTTGCATGTGATTATGGCACCGCAAAAGCTGGAACAGCTGATTAAACAGGCGCATTTGCCTATCGATGAAATTCTGGGGCACAAGGCCGTACAATTTAAGCGGCCGCTTGAAGAATTTGAAATAAAACGATAAATCGGTTAAAACGTGACAAGTATAATTATATTTATTGGTAAAAAATGGACTGGATAAGAACAATCGACTGGCCAGCTTGGATTGGCACACTGGCATTAATCATCTGCTTCCGTGAAGGAGCAGTATGGTTAAGCACACAATTTCATCATCCTGAGCTGGGTAATCTGCTGGGTTTGATCAGCCTATTGGTAACTTTATTTATTTGTAGAAATTTCAACAAATTACCGGCGCGTTTAGTCGACACCAATAACAAGATCATGAAAGAAAGTGCCTTTGCTTTTTTGCCCATTAGCGCCGGCTCACTGATTATGCTAACCCAGATGGGAAAAGAAATCCCTGCATTCCTGCTGGTGATGTTTATCAGCACCCTGATCCCCTTGTGGGTCTATGCAAAAATGTCCAAGCGTTGGTTATAGGGAAATCATATGTTCGCAGTCTTCTACGGTTTAATGATCACGCTGATCGCCTATCTGGTCGCAAAACCTATTAACAAACGCTTTCCGCAAGTTCCGGTGATTGTGATAGGCATGTTTTTGATTATTGGACTGCTGTTTGTATTCGGCATTCCTTATGAATCCTATATGATCCAGGTCAATCCACTTTTTAATCACCTCTTGGGCTATGTCACCGTTGCATTGGCCATTCCCCTTGCCGCCATGCGTTATGATGATCTGCCGCTCAAAGCCATGCTTGGAATTCTGGTTTTTGCCAGTATCAGTGCGGTGGCTTTGCCTATGGGACTTGCCTATTTATTGCATATGACCGATTCAAGCATAATGGCATTTGCTACTCGTGCCGTAACCACACCAATCGCCATCAATATTGCTACCCTATTACATGCTCCGATTAGCATGGTCATTCTTATTGTAATTTTATCCGGTGTTATTGGAGCTGCCTTTTCTCCGTTGATCCTGCGTCATATCAATGATGAACGCGCTTCGGGTCTGGCATTGGGCTTGGCTGCACATGCCATTGGAACAGCACAGGCATGGCAAAGAGGCAGTGTGGCAGGACGCTATGCCGCATTTGGCATGGCAGTAAATGCTGTATTTACTGCCATTTGGCTGCCAACGTTTATACTCTATTTGCAAAAAATGTGACCAAACAGTCATTTGTATTGATAATGATTGTTGCTTGTCAAAAATACTCCTAGTATCAGGAGTACTGTCAGTGGAATGAAGGAACATTCAAAATGGTCAAGATGAAACTTACTATTGCATTAATCTGCTCAACTTTAGCGAGTTTTGCCCTAGCTCAAGACCTTACAGGAACGTGGAAAAATATTGATGATAAAACCGGTTCATCAAAAGCCATTCTTGAAATTCGTCAGGAAAATAATGGCACTTATACTGCACAAGTGGTCAAAGTCACTCCACGTCCTGGCTATACTCCCAAAGAAATTTGCGTCAAATGCCCTGCACCCTATACCAATAAGCCCATTCTAGGCATGGATGTCTTGAAAGGTTTAAAACATATAGAAGGACTCAACTATGCGAATGGTAAAATTATCGATCCGCTATCTGGTCATATTTACAGTATGAAAGCAAAATTAAGTGCCAATGGAAAACGTTTAACCCTGCGCGGTTATGTCGGAGTTTCCGCTTTAGGACGCAGCCAGACCTGGATTAGAAACGACTAAATATGACAAAAAGCTGTACTATGTGGCTTTTTTATTCACTGATATTTAAATAATTCACATTATTTTTAATTATTATGAAGCAATGTGTTGACTAATTTTTAAACGATAACTATATCTTTAATACAGACAAGAAAAATATTTTCCACGCTCCTAGGAGTTGATATGAAGAAGAATCTATTATTTGCTGCTTTTGTTAGTGTAATTTTCAGTGGGAATCTATTGGCAAATGATCTTACGGGAACATGGAAAACCATTGACGACAAAACAGGCTCGTCAAAAGCGGTTCTTGAAATGCGTCAGGAAAGCAATGGGACTTATACGGCAAAAATTGTAAAAGTAACACCACGTCCGGGTTATACCCCGAAAGAGACCTGTGTAAATTGTCCAGCACCTTATACCGACAAACCTATCTTAGGATTAGATGTTTTAACGGGATTAAAATCTATCGGTGATAATCAGTTTGTAAATGCCAAAGTTCTTGATCCACTGAACGGTAAAATCTATAGCGGCAAAGCAAAATTAAGTCCGAATGGTAAACGTCTCACTCTACGTGGTTATGTCGGTGTATCCGCACTTGGCCGTAGCCAGACATGGATTAAACAAGATTAAAGTATGTTAATTACGGTTCAGCATAGATGGGGAACATGATACGAATGAGAGCTTAAAACTTTTATCCAAAAAGGCCGCAAATTTCGTAGTTCTGCCCCATTTTAAATAAGTCAACAGGATGGCTTGACTTAAATAGATGAGGAAATTTTATGAAAAAAATAGCAATTACCACTACATTTTTTGTAGCACTATTAAGCAGTGTTTCAATTTTTGCTGAGGAGATAACCGGTACATGGATACAAATCGATGATAAAACAGGTTCACCTAAGACACTGATTGAAATTAAAAAACAAACTAATGGATCTTATTCTGGAAAAATTATTAAAGTAACACCACGCCCAGGTTATACACCCCGAGAAACCTGTTTCAAGTGTCCACCACCCTACACAGATCAACCTATATTGGGATTAGAAATCTTTCAAAGTTTACAACATGTTGATGGAAATAATTATGCAAACGGTCGTGTACTTGATCCTTTAACAGGAAAAATATATGGCTTGAAAGGGCGAATTTCTCCCAATGGTAAACGTCTTATATTACGTGGTTATGTGGGAATTTCTGCCTTGGGTCGAACTCAAACCTGGATTAGAAACGACTAAATATGACAAAAATCAGTATTATGGTGCTTTTTACTCAATGATATTTAAATAACGCACATTATTCTTCATATCCATGACGCATCATATTGACTAATTTTTAAACACTCCTAATATGTTTTTTATTAATTAAAAAAATATTCACCACAACCGCAGGAATTTATATGAAAAATAATATCTTACTTACTGCTCTTGCCAGTTTAATTTTTAGTGGGAATGTATTGGCACAAGATCTATCGGGTACATGGCAACAAATTGATGACAAGACAGGTTCACCCAAAGCCATTATCGAAATTCGTAAAGACGCAAATGATATTTATACTGGTAAAATTATCAGAGTGACACCTCGTCCAGGTTATACACCGCAAAAGACATGCAACAACTGCCCTGCACCGTATACCAATCAACCCATTCTAGGCATGGATGTCCTTACTGGTTTAAAACACGTGCCAGATACCAATAATTATGAGAAAGGCCGGGTCATCGATCCTTTAGCAGGTAAAATTTATGATGCCAAAGTTCGACTGAATGCGAGCGGAAAACGTCTCACTTTACGTGGCTACATCGGTATTTCAGCATTGGGTCGCAGTCAAACCTGGTTACGGGTCGATTAATCCAAGTCCCTGCTTTTAATTAAAAAGCCACAATAGAGTGGCTTTTTATCCAAATCAGCTTAAAACTGTTTGCTTGACTCTAAAGTATATTGACTAATTACTTTATCTATCTAATATATCCGTTAATTAAAAAATGAAAGATTAAGTGAGAGTCTTATATGCAAAAGAATCTATTGCTGGCTGCTTTTGCTGCTGCACTTTTCAGTGGAAATGTTTTCGCTCAAGACATTTCTGGAACATGGCAGCAAATTGACGATAAGACCGGTGCTGCGAAAGCAATTATTAAAATTAATAAAGAAACCAATAATACATTTACCGGGAAAATTATTAAAGTTACTCCTCGCCCAGGTTATACCCCACGAGAGACATGTAATAATTGTCCAGCACCATATACCAATCAACCAATTTTGGGTATGGAAATTCTGAAGGGCTTAAAACATGTATCTGGAACCAATAACTACGAAAAAGGCCGTGTTATAGATCCTCTAGCGGGTAAAGTTTATGATGCCAAAGTTCGACTGAATGCAACAGGCAAGCGTTTAACTTTAAGAGCTTATATGGGTATTTCCACCTTGGGACGCAGCCAGACCTGGATCAGACTTGACTAAGTACCTCTGAACAAAAAAGCCACATGATGTGGCTTTTTTAATTTTGATGATCTCGATGATTACATCATAGGATTATCAACTTTAAACAATTCTTTATCTTCTAATCGATAAGCGATTAGCTGATGTCCCCAAACACACCCCCCATCCACATTCTGAATCTGTGGCGTAATGGTTTTCCCTTGTAATGCGGCCCAGTGTCCAAAAATCAACTGATGAGTTTTAGCAGCTTTGGATTCAAACTCAAACCAGGGCTGAAAGCCTTCAGGCATTGGATCATCCAGTGAATCTTTAAAGCAGAATTCCATTTGCCCTTCTGCATTGGTTAAACGCATACGGGTCAGATAATTGGTAATACAACGCAAGCGCTCATTGCCTTGCAAATCATCTGACCAAAGATCAGGTTTTTTACCGTACATTTCCGCCAAGAAAGCATCCACTACAGCAAAATCATCATGGGAAATAATCGCTTCAATTTCTTTTGCCAATGCCGCAGTTTGCTCTGCTGACCAAAGGCAAGGAATACCCGCATGCGTCAATATGGTTTGTTCATTCGGAAACAGGCATAAAGGCTGTTTCCGTAACCAGTCAATTAAATCATCGCTATCAATAGCATCAATCACATCACTGGTTTTATCTCTTTCATTTAGCTCTTTTAAACCACGTGCACACGCCAACAGGGTTAAATCATGATTACCCAGTACTGTAGCTGCCACATCACGATCCACCAGTTTTTTGACAAAGCGTAGTGTGCCAACCGAGTTTTCACCCCGCGCCACCAAATCGCCAGCAAACCAGATAAAATCATGATCCGGATCGAACCTGATTTCTTTCAACAAAGCTTTTAAGGCTTCAAAACAGCCTTGAACATCACCAATCACATAATTGTATCGAATATTCGAAGCTGCCACTTAATCCACCATTTGATCTGCTAATGCAACAAATTGAGCCAGCGTTAAAGTTTCTGGACGTGCCATTGGATCAACACCCGCATTTTCAAAACCTTCTTCAACCAGCATGCCTTTTAAACTATTGCGCAAGGTTTTACGACGTTGGGTGAATACATGTGAAACCAGACGGGCTAAAGCTTTTTCACTTTTTGCCACAATCGGCTTGGTTGCATAAGGCTCTAGACGGAAAACTGCAGAGGTGACTTTAGGTGGTGGATTGAATGATCCCGGTGGTACTTCAAACAAGAAAGTCGGTTTGCAATAATACTGAATCATCACTGACAAACGGCCATATTCTTTGCTGTTTGGTGATGCGGTAATACGGTCAACCACTTCTTTTTGCAACATGAAGTGCATGTCTTTGACTTTGTCACCAAATTCCAAGAGGTGGAACAACAGCGGTGTCGAAATGTTATAGGGTAAGTTACCAACCACACGAAGCGGACGACCTTCTGCAAATAAATTGGTGAAGTCGTATTTTAATGCATCGGTTTCAATAATGGTTAAACGTTCAGGATGCGGTACACGACCTGGTAAACCTGCCGCCAAATCACGATCCAGCTCAAGCACGGTCAAAGCATCACATTCACCAATTAAAGGCGAAGTCAAAGCTGCAAGACCCGGACCAATTTCAACAATATTTTCACCTGCACGCGGGTTTACCGAACGTACAATTTTTGCAATGACACGTTGGTCATGTAAGAAGTTTTGACCAAAACGCTTACGCGTGTGATGCCCTTCATCTTTTGGGTTTAAGGCATTAATTTGATACATAAAAACATTTCCAACGTGAGTAATGAGTAAAAATCAGTGGCGAGCCAAATCTAGGGCTAAATCGACAGCAACGTGCAAGCTTGAACTTTTTGCCAGTCCAGTCCCTGCAAGGGAGAGCGCTGTGCCATGATCTACAGAAGTACGGATAAAAGGTAAGCCCAAAGTAATGTTAATGGCTTCACCAAATCCTTGAGATTTTAACACAGGTAAGCCCTGATCGTGATACATCGCCAGAACAGCATCGGCATCTTTTAAATTTTCCGGGGTAAACAGTGTATCGGCAGGCAAACTCAGGCTCATATTGATGCCCTGTGTACGGTAACTTTCCAGCACCGGATTAATCACTTCAATTTCTTCCATGCCCAAGTAGCCACCCTCACCGGCATGTGGATTCAGACCACAAACTAAAATACGCGGATAATCAATCCTGAATTTGGTTTTCAAATCATGAATCAGAATATCAATCACTTGATGCAATCGTTCTGAAGTAATAGCATCCGGCACATCACGTAAGGCCAAATGGGTAGTCGCTAGCGCTACACGTAAAGTCTTGGTGGCCAGCATCATCACTACACGCGGTACCCCAGCAAATTCCTGGTAATATTCGGTATGACCACTAAAGTGAATACCCGCTTCATTGATAATAGATTTTTGCACAGGTGCTGTAGCCACACCTACACTTTTACCCTGCATGGCATAATCTGCTGAACGACGTAATTGTTCTAAAACATAGACAGAATTTTGTGCATTGAGTTGTCCCAACACCACCTCAGCATTTAATGGCACATGTTCTACATATAGCTGTCCTTGCGCCGATGATTCAGCTTGGCCTTGATACTCTAGCAGCTCGATATCAATATTTAATAATTCGGCACGTTGCTTTAATAAATCAATGTCGGCCAATACTACGACTGGTCGCTCATCAATACGATCCGCTAAACTTAGACAAATATCTGGACCAATACCGGCAGGTTCACCACTAGTGACATATAAAGGAAGCATAATTCATCCAAGTAAGCTTGATGATCAACATTATAACGCGAATGCGGAACAAGAAAGCTGAAGCTGTGCAAAACAACCTATAGATCAAATATTTTAATCAACGATATAGTTAGTAATTCGTATTACATCGATATTTTTCACTTTAATATTCCATTGAAAACAGGATGTTAAATTTTAATCATCAGTTGTTCTAAACAGCAAAAATGCTGAATAACAAGATTTTTCATGCCGATAAAATTGTGTATGTTGCTTTCAAGGAAGGCATGCAAAATTGTCAGTTCCCGAGATGAAAGACAATCTTTTTATCTTCATTTACCAACCCTCCTTTTTAGATTCTCCAACCCTTCCATTTTCATTCTTGTTCTTTTAAAATATAGCGCTTGAAATTTTATATTTTCATTGTGGTTCTCCTGGCTTTCAGGTAGAATTCGGTCTCCTTTTGTTTGGACAGCTTCCATAGTCCAAACCAACTATAATAGGTAGTGGTTTAATGAAAACTCTCAGCGCTAAGCCAGCTGAAGTTCAACACGACTGGTACGTTGTTGATGCTTCTGGCAAAACTTTAGGTCGTCTTGCGACTGAAATCGCTCGTCGTTTACGCGGTAAGCATAAAACTTCTTATACTCCTCACGTTGACACTGGTGATTACATCGTTGTGATCAATGCTGAACAAGTTCAAGTGACTGGTAAAAAATCACTTGATAAGAAATATTATCGCCATACTGGTTTCCCTGGTGGTATTCGTGAAACTAATTTCGAGAAATTAGTTGCTCACAAACCAGAAGAAATTTTCCAACGCGCTGTAAAAGGCATGTTGCCAAAAGGTCCTCTTGGTTATGCAATGATCAAAAAAATGAAAGTGTACGCTGGTACTGAGCATCCACATACTGCTCAACAGCCACAAGTTTTGGACATCTAAGGGATACAGCACATGGCTACTAACTATGGTACAGGTCGCCGTAAGACCGCAACTGCACGTGTTTTCTTATCAGCTGGTACAGGTAAACTCGTAATCAATAACCGTACTCTTGAGCAATATTTCGGTCGTGAAACTGCTCGTATGGTTGTTCGTCAACCTTTAGAGCTTCTTGAAGCTACTGAAAAATTTGACCTTTACATCACTGTTGCTGGTGGTGGTATCGGTGGTCAAGCTGGCGCTATCCGTCACGGTATTACTCGTGCATTGATCGCTGCTGACGAATCTGTTAAACCTGCTCTTCGTCAAGCTGGTTTCGTTACTCGTGATGCTCGTGAAGTTGAACGTAAGAAACTTGGTTTACGTAAAGCTCGTAAACGTCCTCAATTCTCTAAACGTTAATTCGTTTACCGAATCGGACAAAAAGCCTTGGTTTATCCAAGGCTTTTTTATTGCCTATTACAAAGAACTGACGAATAAAACGAATCGATACCCATAAACGATCACAACCTATAGTTATTGGCCATCATACAAAAACCAGTGCCTAGCCATCTGCAAGTTAAAAATGGGTACAGCAAAAAATATAAATTTCATTCATCACCATTGAACCGTGATTTTATAGCCCAATTTTAGTATCCTATCCTATTCATTTATCACTGCTTCGGATTATGTCAATCGAAAATGCACCTCCTCAAGGAATCACGCTTTACAGTCATGCGGATGATTTTCGCTCACACTGGATACGCTATGTACTTGCCGAGAAGCAAATCAAATATAATCTAATTATTGTAGATGAAGATGATGAAGATCTCGCCAGTCTAAATCCCTATAACCAGCTTCCTATGATGATTGAGAATGAGCTTAAGCTCTTCAATAGTGGCATTATTTCCGAATATCTAGATGACCGCTATCGTCAAAACAAGCTCTATGCCGATGCTCCAATGCCACGCGCAGAACAACGTCAGTATATCTGGCGTTTTGATCAAGACTGGTTAAAACTGGCTGATATTATGCTACGTCATCCAGATACCCTGAATGAAAAAGAGAAAGTAAAAGCTCAAAAGCAACTCAGAGATACGCTTATTTCACTTACCCCTCTATTTCAGCATTTTCCCTATTTTATGTCGGAAAGCTTTACAATTTTAGATTGTATGCTAGCACCCATTTTTATACGTTTAAAAGCCATGGGTATTGAATTACCTAAACAGCATTGCCGTCCTATTCATTTATATTGTCAACGAGTTTTTAGTCGGCCTGCATTTATCAAGTCCTTAACGATGCAGGAAAAAAACCGCTACAGTGAATTTTTGGTAAATTAATCGAGCAAAATCATGTCTGAACAAGAATTGAATCTCCCCCCTACCCGCCCTTATTTAGCACGTGCTATTTATGAATGGATTTGTGACAACAACCTTACCCCTTATTTACTGGTTGATGCGACTCAGCCCAATACCAGGGTCCCGGAACAATTCATTCAGGATGGTCAGATTGTTTTAAATATCGTGCCTCATGCTGTACATCAGTTAACCATGAGTAACGATGCTATCACCTTCTCTGCGCGTTTTGGTGGCGTTTCACGTGATATCTATGTACCCTTAAATGCAGTGATGGGCATTTATGCACGTGAAAATGGGCAAGGTTTATTCTTTGATCCAAATGAATATGAAGGTACCCAAATCGCTGAAGATACTTTAAAATCTACTACAACTTCAGAAGAAACTGAACAACCTAAGAAAAAACCGAGCCTACGGTTATTAGACTAAAATAATATGGAGCAAGTGAATGGCTTTTGATTTAGTACAATATTTTGCTGAGCAGATTAACACTCAAAAGCCTCAGCTTCTCGAACATTATTCTAGAGAAGATCGAAAAACTCAGCTGTTAGAAATTAATGCGCTGGTATTAGGTAAACTCATTTCACTTTGGCGAACCGATGATAAAAAAGTTTACCAAGAAATTTCCTCGCCAGAGGATCTGTTTATTCAAGAGGTTGCGCGACATCTTACAACATCTTCAAAAAATCAGTCCAGCTTGCCTAAAAATGAGTTAGAACCAACAGTAACTGAAATATTAAAATTACAACTGGCAGAATTAAAACAGCTTAATGATATTGGAAATCTGAATATCAGAGGGTTACATGAGCTTATATTAGGACAAATTGAGCACCTATCTGGTCAAGCTTCTGATTGGGTTTGGTCAACAAACGAGCTAACAGAATTAAAAGGCTCTAAACCAATTGAACAAGAAGAGATATCATTAGACTCAACAATGAAGGAGTTTAGTCAAATGGTTCACCAGAATATCCAGCAGCATGATGTTGAAGAAGTTTCAGTTGTAAGCACCCCAACCTGGGCAAAGATTGTTGAGCCTGTCGTTGCAATCGCAATTCTTTGGGTACTGATCTCTGCAGCATGTAATATTTTTGCTTAACATTTGCAAAAATTCCGATCTTAAAACCAGCAAATGCTGGTTTTTTATTGCTTA